>NZ_JBFUBK010000006.1:0-98136 GCF_056405815.1 Pseudomonas sp. P1_F1_2
GGCAGGCGCAGGCGGGCAGGCGCAGGCGCGTGAGCAGGCCGCAGGCGTCGTAGGCATAACGCAGCGTGCCCCAGCCCTGATGTTCGGTGATCAGCCGGTCCTGTCGGTCGTACTCGAATTCCAGCGGGTGGTCGTGGCCGTCGTCGACGCTAATCAGCCGACCGAGTCGGTCGTAGCGGTACTCGACCCGGATGCCGTCAGGCAGCGTTTTGACGAGCAAGCGCCCGGCCGCATCCCGTTCATAGGCGGTAACGAGCTGCGAACCATCAGCRCCGAACTCGGTTTTCTCCAGCAGATGCCCGTTGAGGTCGTAGGCGTACGCGGTGCGTTGGCCGTCGAAGCCGGTTTCCTGTCGGATCAGGCCGCTGGGCGTGTAGTCCAGCTGATATTTTTCACCGGATTCGTTCTCGATTTCCGTGAGTAACAGCTGCGCGTTGTCGTAGCGATATTTCAGCTGAGTGCCATCGGCGTTGAGACGGCGGCTGACCAGGTGCAGATCGTCGACGTACTCGTAACGCGTGACGCGCCCCAGTTCGTCGCGTTCGGCGGTGAYTTTTCCGTAGGCGTTGTAGCTATAGGCGCGACTGGCGCCTGTCGGCAGGKTCGTCTGGATCAGTCGACCGACGGCGTCCCATTGGTACTTCGTGACGGCGCCATGTTCGTCCTGACGGGTAARCTGCCGCCCCAAGGCATCGTAGGAAAAGCGCCGTTGACCACCGTCCGGCAAGGTCTCTTCGAGCAATTGCCCCAAGGCATTCCAGACGAATACATGGCGGCTGGTGTCCGGGTAGCGGATCGACAGCAAACGTCCTTGGGCATCGTAGTGGTAATGGGTGSTTTGGCCATCGGGGTCGGTCGCTTCAGTGACGTCGCCCTGAGCGTTACGGTGGTACTTCCAAATGGCTTGGCCGCGATAGCGCGCATGCAGGAAACCGTTGCGGTACTCGTAGGCCGTTGGCTCGTCTTCTGGCGGAATCAGCGCCACCAGGCGTCCGACTTCGTCATAGCGGTATTCGGTGACGGCGCCGAGCGCATCCTGCTCGGCGATCAGCCGCCCTTGCTCGTCGTAGGCCTTGAGCTGTTCGCCACCGTCCAGGTCGACCTTGCGCACCAGCCGCGCACGCTCGTCGTGGACGTAAACTTCTTCGCTGCCATCGATGTTGTGGACGGTGACGCTACCGGCGTCATCCCAGACRTAGCGCGCGTCCATCTGCGCRAACGAGGCCCAGTGGCGGATGCAGCGTGCCGCCTTGCCGGAGCGCTCCCACTCCCAGAAAAAACTCGCCCCGCCGGCCAGTTGCCGCTGGAGGATGACGTGCTGGTCGTCGTAGTCGTAGCGCTCGCTTTCGTCGGCGGCGTTGGTCGCTTCGATAAGCTGTGCGCGTTCGTCGTAGGTGTAACTGACCAATGTTTGCTCGGTCTGCCAGGACGCTTCGAGGGTCTGCGTCGGGGCAAATACYTGATAGTCGACGGCGACCAGATGATTGCGTTCATAACGCAACAGCAAGGCGCGACCGGCACCGTTGTCGAGGCGCTGAATGCGCGCCTGGCGGTCGCGGGTGATGCGCAAGCGGTTGGCGTAGGCGTCACTGATCGCCGTGAGTTGGCCGTGGTGAAAATGGTAAAAGCGCGTGTCGTCGCCGGCCTGGGCGAGGATCAGTTCTTGCGGTTCAGTACCGAGGTAAATCGCCGCACGCGACAGGCTGTTGTGGATGGCCGGACGCTCGCTGCTCGGCAGTGGGAAAGCGCTGCGACGGTTTTCGTGGTCAATCCAGATGACGCTGTCGCCATCGATTTCCAGTCGATGGGATAAGGAATGACTCCAGCCGAAACCGAGGCCGCTATCGAGCTCGGCAGCGCTGGTGCGGTAGAGCCGGGTGAAGTCGAACGGCAGGAGGCCGTCCAGCGTACCGTCAGTGAGGGTCAGCAGTTCTTCGCCGGTGACCATCGACACCGGGCATTTGTTGGTGGCGGTGTTGGCAGCGGAATCGGCACTGTCGCCGTTGGGGTTGGTGGCTTGTTTTGAGGCGTCGTCGTGGAGTTCGTTTTGCTTGAGGGTGGTGTTGCGTTTGGGCTCCCAGCGCAGCTGCATCCGGCCCTTTTTCAGGCCGGCCGCGCCGCCGCGGGCGGCGACGGTTTTGTAGTGGTCGACGTACTTCATGAAGCGGTTGAGGATGTTGAAGGTGGCCTCGACAAAACGTATCGCGAGACCGGACAGAACCTTTCCGTAATGAAGTCCGCGGGAGGTTAAATAGGCTTTGGCGACGGGTATTCCGACTCGCGTGGACACCAGCGCAGAAGCGATCAACAGGTCGATCAGTAATGAGGCAATCACATGGCTGGTGATCTTTGTCGATTCACCCGCAACCACACTCGGCGGCAGCATCTCCAACCACAAGCTGGCTGTGCGCAGCAGCAAACACAGCGCCGCTTCGTCGCTGGCCAGCAACTGAACCTTCTCCATCGTGGCCGGAAATTGTTCAGCCAGTTCGACCAAGTGATCGGCACCACTGCCCAACCGCTCAGCGAACTTGCGAGGATCCTTAAGAATGTCCGACAGCAGGCTGATGCTGTCCCACACCCCGACCACCGCCGCCCAACTCCCGGCGAGCATGCCGTTGCCCGCCGCAGCAAAAGCCGATTGCGACCACTGCGGTTTGAACCCTTGCCACTCGCTGCGCAGCCACCCGTCCAGCTCTTTGCTCAGGCCGTCATAGGAGGCAAAAAGCTCATCAATTTGCTCAGGCGTGACCTCGCTCTGAACATGCACGCGGTAGAACTTGCCGGGTATCCCTTCGAACTGCCCTTTACCGTTTTCATCGAGCTTGACCGATTTAATCTCGCCGCCATCCTTGGCAATCACATCCACCGAAATATTCCCCAACGGGATGTCATAAACCGACTCGAACTTGCTCTCGATCTGCAGAATGCCGCCTGCCGGACACTGCGCCACACTGGACAGAAAATCCGCATCGCCACTGCTCACCGCCGTCGTGGTATTGCCCAGTTTGATCAGCCGTTCCATACCCATCAGCGCAGGCATATCCACGGCGTGACTGGCCGTGTCCGCCGTTCGGTTAAACCAGCGCTTGAGCTGCTCGCGGTATAGCGAAAGCGTGTCTGGAAAACTGTCGAGTTCCTGCTCGATGCGGGCGATGTGCGGGTGAACAATCGGGTCAATCATGGGCAATCCCTCGCGCAGAAAATGGGCGCGCGAGACTTTGCCGGGGATCAAACCGGAAAGAAGTCAGGGAAGTAGGCAATGGCCGTAGGGCAAATCTCTAATTCGCCCTCACAAAACGCCAGACAGGCACAAACAAAAACGTGGCGTGAGGTTGCCCTCACGCCACGTTCATTTATCAAACAATTTTTTGGGAGTTACTGTGTAGGACCGCGAGACGCCAGCTCTTTCAATTTGAGCTCGGCCAATGGATGCCCGGCCTTGGCGGCCATGCCCCACCAGCGCGCGGCTTCAAGTGGGTCCGGCGCCTTGCTCGGCGTGCCGGCCAGGCTGATCACACCGACCTGGTAGGCGGCCTTGCCGTCACCCGCCAACGCCGCCAGGCGCAGCAGTCGAACGCCCTCTTCACGAGCACCCAGCCCGACACCGCGAAAGGTCAAAATGTGGCCATAGAAGCTCTGAGCGCCAACGTCACCCAGGTTCGCCATGCGTGCGAACTGGCCTTCGAGCCAGTGCCAGCCCCGCGGCTGGCGCACAAACCATGACCAATGAAACAAACGGCGAGCCAGCCAGTAACCAGCCCGCGCCTTGAGCTTTAAAAACACTCAGGCCTCTGCCGATTCGGGGTATTCGTATTCGAACACTCGCACCACTTCCGATGCATGCCAGGACGCGGCGGCGACACCGTCAGACGGCCCGGAAAAACGCCCCAGACGCTCGACACATTCGAAGAAGCCGGTGCGCGGCAGACGGCTGGCACCCTGGCTGATTACCAGCGAACTGCGCAACGGCTGTTCGGCCCTGGCATCCAGTGCGGCCAGATGTTCAAGGGCTGCCGTCAGGGTTTGCATGGCCGGCGTGGGCAATTGCAAACGCTCCAGCAACGCTCGATACGTCAAGAGATGGCGCTGACGTCGCGCCTGATCCAGCTCCCCAAGCAATCCGTCCCAATGTTGACGACTGATGCGTACGCTCACGATTCATCCCTCCACCCTGGCACCGTCAATTCCCAGGCCAGGCTGCGGCGAATCGCAGCGTCGGGTTGACGCTCGCCACTTTCGATCAAGGCCAGATAAGACGGGCTGATGCCTACCGTGCGGGCCAACGCTTCAATGGCGATGCCCTTCCCTTCGCGCAAACTGCGTAGTTGATCCAGACCGGGAAGAATCGGTTCTGGTGTTGCCACGTGAGGCACTGGCGCTTCGCGTGGCGGTTGCTCGTTGATGCCTGCTGCTTTCAGTAGAGCCTGATATTGAGCCCACGGTAAAACTGCATACTCGGGCTCGCCTTCGCGTGTGATTATCTGAATATCCATGACTTCCCCGTAGGACAACGACACTTAGCGAGTCGGCACTTTTCCCTAGAAGTGTAATCCTAACAGCGGCCAAGGTCGCGCGGGGGTATGAATAAAGGGGGATTCTCAATCAGTTCAGTGTTTTCTCGGGCCCTGAAGCTGAAGTTTTTCCGGGGTGTCAGGCAGACGCTCGACCACCGCCAGCTTTTCCGGCACCTGACGTTTGCGCCAGAGGCGGAAGGCGTTGAGTTCGTCGTCGAGCACTTTCATCAGCCAGGCCAGCACTGCGATGTCATCGAGCATGCCGAACACGGGAAGGAAATCCGGAATGGCATCCACCGGACTGAGGAAATACATCAGGCCTGCGACCACCGAGATCAGCGCCTTCGGGCTGATGGCACGGTATTCCCCACGCCAGTAGGCCAGGCACAGTGCCTGCAACAAGCGCAAATCGTCTTTGACCTTGCCCAGGCGATTACCCTGGCTGGCACCTTTGCTGGCGACAGCGAACAGCAGCGTCGGCAAACGCCCGCGTGCGAGCAGGCGCCCGGCGAGTGGCAAGAATCGAGCGAAACTCCAGGGTGCTTTCATCATTCCTCCCACTGAAATGTTATCCACACAAATTGTGGATAACCTTGTGAACAGAGCTGCATTTCACGGCTGAAACCCCCGTTTCATAAGGGTCTCGCTCAGATCGGGCGTTTTTTACTCACATAAAAAAACCCAAGATTTCATTGACTTGGAGCGCCGGCACCGCTAGCACGGGCCTCTTCAATGGCTATGACTCCAGCGTACAGCAACCGTTCGCTTTGTTTACCTTCGCTAAACGCCAGATGCAACAACGCCCCGCATTAAGCGAGGCGTTGTTGTCAAAGCAGACGCAGATTACTTGGCGGCGTCTTCTTTGGCTGGATCTTTGATCGCCAGCAGTTCCAGGTCAAACACCAGCACCGAGTTGGCTGGAATTGCCGGGCTTGGGCTTTGGGCGCCGTAAGCCAGTTCGCTAGGGATGTACAGTTTGTACTTCTCGCCAACGTGCATCAGTTGCAGGCCTTCGACCCAACCCGGGATCACACCGCTGACCGGCAGATCGATCGGGCTACCGCGCTCGACGGAGCTGTCGAAAACGGTGCCGTTGGTCAGCTTGCCGGTGTAGTGAACGGTCACTACATCAGTCGGCTTAGGCTGTGCGCCATCGGCTTTCTTTTCCACTTCGTATTGCAAGCCCGAAGCGGTGGTCACTACGCCGGCCTTCTTGGCGTTTTCTTCGAGGAACTTCTTGCCGGCAGCGGCCGACTCTTCGCTCATCTTGGCCATACGCTCTTCAGCACGCTTTTGCAGCGCGGCGAAGGCTTCGACCAGCTCCTCGTCTTTGAGTTTCTGCTCTTTCTTGCCGACGGCATCTTCGATGCCCTGGGCTACGGCCTTGGAATCCAGGTCATCCATGCCTTCTTGAGCCAGGCTTTTGCCCATGTTCAGGCCAATGCCGTAGGAAGCTTTTTGCGCCGGAGTTTTCAGCTCTACGCTGGTCTGCGAATCACAACCCGCGAGTACCAGGCTAACCAGGGCTACCGCCGCCGCCAACCGATGCTGTTTCATGCTATTTCCTTGTTCATGCGCCTAAAGGGCAATCGAGTAAAGCCGCGAGCTTATCAGGCGGCCACGACCAATGGCTACCGGCATGAGAGCGGGAAACTTCTGATAAGTTCAGGTGTTTTAACCCATTTGAGCAATGGGATGATGAAGCTTCTGTCATCTGACTCCTACAGACACTGATCCCGGATCCCATAACATGGCGTAATGGCCACTTGCCGCACCTCAGACACTGAGGCATAAGAGAGCTACAACTCGACAAGGAAGTTCATCTTGCGCCTCTTATCTCGCCTCTTAATGCTGGTCGCTGTATTGCTGGGTCTTGGCCTGACCGTAGCGTTGTACTACGTCGCCAACCCCAAGTTACCGAGCTGGTCGCCCGCTCAACAGGTGCATTACCTGGAGCAATGGAGCGCAGAGGACCGCCAGACTTACTATTTCACCCCTCAAGGCACTCAGGTCAAAGGCTTGCACTATGACTGGTTCAACGCCCTCGAGCTGCCCTTCTCGCAGCAACGATTCGCTTCGCCGGACTACCTCGCACGCTTTGGTTTCCTGATCGACCCTGGCCTGAAAGCCACACCCGACAACCCCGGCAATCTGCCCGTCGGGTTTGCCCGTCACAAAAACCCCGGCAGTCAGGACGAGTTTCTCGACATCACGTGCGCGGCCTGCCATACGGGCGAATTGCGCTTCAAAGGCCAGGCGATTCGCATTGACGGTGGCTCGGCGCAGCATGTGTTGCCTTCCAGTGTGCCTACATTGAAAGGGGGCAGTTTCGGACAAGCGCTGGTCGCCAGTCTGACCTCGACTTACCTCAACCCCTGGAAATTCGAGCGCTTCGCCCGCAACGTGCTGGGCGAGGACTACGACGCCCGACATCAACAGCTGCGCAATGACTTCAGGGCGTCTCTCCTGACCTTCGTCAAAGTTGCCTGGAACGACACCCACCGTGGGCTCTACCCCACCGAGGAAGGACCGGGCCGCACCGACGCCTTCGGGCGCATCGCCAATGCGGCCTTCGGCGATGCGATTTCCGCCGACAACTACCGCGTGGCTAACGCCCCGGTGGACTACCCGCAGCTGTGGGACATGTGGACGTTCAATTGGGTGCAATGGAACGGTTCGGCGCAACAACCCATGGCCCGCAACATCGGCGAATCGTTGGGCGTGGGCGCCACCCTGAGCTTCTTCGATGCCAGCGGCCAGCCGCTTAAAGGCGATGAGCGCTACCCGTCGAGTGTCCGACTGCGCGACCTGCACCAGATCGAACAAACCCTGCAACGACTCAAACCACCGGCCTGGCCTGAAGCACTGCTCGGCGCAGTCGACAAGCCCCTGGCCGCCAAGGGTCGCGAGTTGTTCAGTGAAAATTGCGCCGGTTGCCATATACCGCGCTCGGTCGAAAGTGACGGACGCTGGGTGCAGCATCTGAAAATGCTGCCGGTGGATGTCATTGGCACAGACCCGGGGGCCGCCAACAACATTGCCGACCATCGTTTTGACTTGAGCGCCTTGCAATGGGATGTGACTGAGCTGAAACAACTGGA
This sequence comes from Pseudomonas sp. P1_F1_2, assembly GCF_056405815.1. Lineage (NCBI taxonomy): Bacteria > Pseudomonadati > Pseudomonadota > Gammaproteobacteria > Pseudomonadales > Pseudomonadaceae > Pseudomonas > Pseudomonas sp. P1_F1_2. Next base: position 7,619 of record NZ_JBFUBK010000006.1, read on the forward strand.
CGTTCACCTACAGCCGACACCCACTGAACCGCTGGACTTGAGCAAGCTGTCGTCGGCCAAAGGGTTGGCCTACATCACCGCTTTCGTTGGCAACCGCGCCTACCGCGACGCGAAAATTCCCACGGAGGAACAACCTGCCATGAATGGTTTCGGCCTGCCGATTGGTGTGCGGGAATTGCGCGCCTACAAGGCACGACCGTTGGCGGGTGTCTGGGCGACGGCGCCCTTTCTGCACAACGGCTCAGTACCGAGCATTTATCAATTGCTCTCGCCTCAGGATGAACGCGCCACCACCTTCTATAAAGGTACGTTCGAGTACGACCCCCAACACCTTGGTTATCGCACCGAGGCCTTTACCGATGGCTTTGTGTTCGACACACGCATCACCGGCAATCACAACAGCGGCCACGAGTTCCGTGCCGGCCAGCGCGGCAATGGCGTGATTGGTCGTCTGCTGCTGCCAGAGGAACGCTGGGCGCTGCTGGAATACCTGAAAGTATTGGGCGGCCCGCTGGAGACACAATTGCCATGAGCACACTTTGGATGCGCTTGGGCGCTTTTCTCGGCAAAACCCTTTTGTGGCTGCTGGGTCTTGGCGTGCTCGCCTGGGCGCTGGCCACGGCGTGGTTTGCCTGGCAGCACAGTGGCCCGGTTTCGGCAGATGAATTGATTCCGGAAGGCGAAGCCGCGATGACCCAGGACGTGATTCAGACGGCCGTGCGCATTGTCGATCAACACCGCGAGCCCACCCGCTACCTGCGCGACGCCCATGCCAAGGCCCATGGCTGCGTGAAAGCCGAAGTTCAGGTGTTGCCGGACCTGGCTGGAGAGATGCGCCAAGGTGTGTTCAGCGAGCCCGGCAAAACCTGGCAAGCGACGATGCGCCTGTCCAACGGCAATGCGTATCCGCAGTTCGACAGTATTCGCGATGCCCGGGGCATGGCGATCAAATTGCTTGATGTGCCTGGTAAACAACTGCTCGCCGACCAACAGCGTCGCGCCGAACAGGACTTCGTGATGTTCAGTCACCCGAATTTTTTCGTCAGCGATGTCGCCGAGTATCGTCAGAATGTGGCGGCTCAGGCTGACGGCAAGAAGCTGATGGCGTTTTTTCCGGGGTGGGACCCGCGCAGTTGGCAGGTTCGCCATCTGTTTATCGCGTTGGCGACCTTGTCGCCTGCTCCGGAAAGTCCAACCCGGACCACCTACTTTTCGGTGTCGCCCTACAAGTTTGGTGAAGCCAATGCCAAGTTCCGGGTGATACCGGACCCGGATAGCTGCCCGGCCTACACCCTGCCCGCGCAAAACCAGAAATTGCCGAACTTTCTGCGCAACGCGCTGAACCAGCAATTATCTACGGATCGGGTGCCGGCCTGTTTCGTCTTGCAGATTCAGCGCCAGGACCCAAGCCACTACATGCCCATCGAAGACACCAGCATCGAATGGAGTGAAAACGAGGCGCCGTTCCAGACCGTGGCGCGGATCAAAGTCCCCGCGCAGGACTTCGACACGCCAGCGCTGAACCTGCAATGCGACAACCAGTCGTTCAATCCGTGGTTTGGCCTGGAGGCTCATCGGCCGATTGGCGGCATCAACCGTCTGCGTAAGGCGGTGTATGAAGCCGTGAGCGACTACCGGCACAGTCGCAACGCTGAGCAATAAGCCGATAGAGACGAAAAAAGCGACCCRGACAGGTCGCTTTTTTTGTGGAGGCCCGGCAATTGCCAAACCCCGGACAGCAAAAAGCCCGCATTAAGCGGGCTTTCTGTGTGGTGACCTGGCGTTCAGTGTTCCAGGTTACCGAATATGGCGCAGCGGACGGGACTCGAACCCGCGACCCCCGGCGTGACAGGCCGGTATTCTAACCGACTGAACTACCGCTGCGCGTAGCGTTGAAAGTAATGGTGGGTGATGACGGGATCGAACCGCCGACATTCTGCTTGTAAGGCAGACGCTCTCCCAGCTGAGCTAATCACCCTTTACCTTCGTTGCGGGGCACATTATGCCACAGGTTTTCGTAAAGTGTTGATTTAATTGAATAATTTTTCAAATAAATCTAAAAACCAGTGAAACGACGCAACCCACAGGAACAACATGCAAACTTCAGACAGAAAAAAACCCGCGTTAGCGGGCTTTTCCGTGGTGACCTGGCGTTCAGCGTTCCAGGTTACCGAATATGGCGCAGCGGACGGGACTCGAACCCGCGACCCCCGGCGTGACAGGCCGGTATTCTAACCGACTGAACTACCGCTGCGCGTAACACTGAATGCGAATGGTGGGTGATGACGGGATCGAACCGCCGACATTCTGCTTGTAAGGCAGACGCTCTCCCAGCTGAGCTAATCACCCTTCACGTTCGGTGTGGCGCGCATTCTACGGAGCGACCTCACCTCTGGCAAGCACTTTTTTAAATAATTTTCTCAGGCCTTCCAAAGGCTTAGCGAAGGGTTGGCCTATGGCGCCGCTAAGAGAATAATGCCCACCTTTGTATATAAGGAGAGACTTACCCCATGTGGTTCAAAAACCTGCTTATCTATCGCCTGACCCAAGATCTGCCTGTTGATGCCGAGGCGTTGGAAACTGCACTGGCCACCAAACTGGCGCGTCCATGTGCAAGCCAGGAGTTGACCACCTACGGTTTCGTCGCGCCATTCGGTAAAGGCGAAGATGCGCCGCTGGTTCACGTCAGCGGCGACTTCCTGCTGGTCTCGGCGCGTAAAGAAGAACGCATTTTGCCGGGCAGCGTCGTGCGCGACGCCGTGAAGGAAAAGGTCGACGAAATCGAAGCCGAGCAAATGCGCAAGGTCTACAAAAAGGAACGCGACCAGATCAAGGATGAAATCATCCAGGCTTTCCTGCCTCGTGCCTTTATTCGCCGCTCCTCGACGTTCGCCGCCATTGCACCGAAGCAGGGCCTGATCCTCGTCAACTCGGCCAGCCCGAAACGTGCCGAAGACCTGCTGTCCACCCTGCGCGAAGTGATCGGCACCCTGCCAGTACGTCCACTGACCGTAAAAATGTCGCCGACCGCCACCATGACCGAATGGGTCACCACGCAGAAAGCGGCGGACGATTTCTTCGTGCTGGACGAATGCGAGCTGCGTGATACCCACGAAGACGGCGGCATCGTGCGCTGCAAGCGTCAAGACCTGACCAGCGAAGAAATCCAGCTGCACCTGAGCACCGGCAAAGTGGTCACTCAGCTGTCGCTGGCCTGGCAGGACAAACTGTCTTTCGTGCTCGACGACAAGATGGTGGTCAAGCGCCTGAAGTTCGAAGACCTGCTGCAAGACCAGGCCGAACAGGACGGCGGCGAAGAGGCCCTCGGTCAACTGGACGCCAGCTTCACGTTGATGATGCTGACTTTCGGTGACTTCCTGCCGGCACTGGTAGAAGCGCTGGGCGGCGAAGAGACGCCGCAGGGGATCTGATAACAACCGGTTTCTACTAACGAAACCGAACTAATTGTGGGAGCCGGGCTTGCCCGCGATGGCGATCAGTCAGCTATCAATCGGCTGACTGATACACCGCTATCGCGGGCAAGCCCGGCTCTCACAATGATTGAATTCCACCCTGGGATTGCTACTGAATAATAAGGATCAAGCCATGCGCGCACTGGCTGCATTGAGTCGTTTTGTCGGCAACACTTTTGCTTACTGGGTACTGATTTTTGCAGTCGTGGCGTTCCTGCAACCGGCCTGGTTCATCGGCCTCAAAGGCGCGATCGTGCCGCTGCTGGGGTTGGTGATGTTCGGCATGGGCCTGACCCTCAAACTTGAAGACTTCGCCGAAGTCGCCCGCCATCCGTGGCGCGTGGCCTTGGGCGTGGTTGCCCATTTCGTGATCATGCCCGGTGTGGCGTGGTTGCTCTGCCAGGCGTTCCACCTGCCACCGGAAATCGCCGTCGGCGTTATCCTGGTCGGTTGCTGCCCAAGCGGTACCTCGTCGAACGTGATGACCTGGCTGGCGCGCGGCGATCTGGCGCTGTCGGTGGCCATCGCCGCCGTCACCACCCTCCTCGCCCCACTGCTGACCCCGGCACTGATCTGGCTGCTGGCGTCGGCCTGGTTGCCGGTGTCCTTCATGGAGCTGTTCTGGTCGATTCTGCAAGTGGTGCTGTTGCCGATCATTCTTGGCGTGGTGGCTCAACGCGTGCTCGGCGCCAAGGTGCGTCATGCCGAGGAAGTCTTGCCGCTGATTTCGGTGGTGAGCATCGTGATCATCGTCACCGCCGTGGTGGCCGCCAGCCAGGCGAAGATCGCCGAGTCCGGCCTGCTGATCATGGCGGTGGTGATGCTGCACAACAGCTTCGGGTATCTGCTGGGTTACTTCACCGGGCGCCTGTTCAAGCTACCACTGGCGCAACGCAAATCCCTCGCGCTGGAAGTCGGCATGCAAAACTCCGGTTTGGGCGCTGCGTTGGCCAGTGCCCACTTCTCCCCGCTGGCGGCGGTGCCGAGCGCTTTGTTCAGCGTGTGGCACAACATTTCCGGGGCGCTGCTCTCAACGTATTTCCGTCGCATGAGCGAGAAAGAAGATCGAAAACTGGCGGCACGGCCCGTCGCCGACTGAGCCACAACTTGATCCCCGGATTAATGATTGGCACTCTATGGCGCATTGCGAGGACGACCTCGCGGCTCGATCGAGTCATTAATCTGGGGACGACCCCGTCAATCGATGGAGGTCTTTCATGTCCTGGATCATCCTGTTTTTCGCCGGCCTGTTCGAAGTCGGCTGGGCCGTCGGCCTGAAGTACACCGACGGTTTCAGCCGTCCCCTGCCCACCGCTTTGACCGTTGCAGCCATGGCCATCAGCCTTGGTTTGCTGGGCCTTGCCATGAAGGAATTGCCGCTGGGTACGGCCTATGCGATCTGGACGGGCGTGGGTGCCGTGGGCACGGTGATCGCGGGGATCATTCTGTTTGGTGAGTCGATGGCGTTGTTTCGGCTGGCCAGTGTGGCGTTGATCATTGCCGGGTTGATCRGCCTAAAGGTTAGCGCTTAGGCCACTGACGCCATCGCGGGCAAGCCCGGCTCCTACAGGGTCCTTGGAGCGCCTAAAATCTGTGGCACAACACAAAACCTGTGGGAGCCGGGCTTGCCCGCGATGAGTCCGGTACATTCACCCACTATCTAACGGTGCCGCGCAACTCGCCGACCATCGCCTGCAACGCCGCCGGCTGCGCCGCCTCAACGGCCACCGCCGGCCCCGCCACCAACGTCACCCGCGACCACAACCGGTGAAACACGCCTTTGCCCGGATCACGGCTGAAGAAACTCCCCCACAAGCCCTGCAACGCCAGCGGAATCACCGGCACCGGTGTCTCTTCGAGAATCCGCGCCAACCCGCCCTTGAATTCGTTGATCTCCCCATCCGCAGTCAATTTGCCTTCCGGGAAGATGCACACCAACTCGCCATCCTTCAGATACTGCGCTATCCGCTTGAAGGCTCTTTCGTAGATTTGAATGTCTTCCTGACGACCCGCTATGGGAATTGTCCCGGCCGTGCGGAAGATAAAGTTCCGCACCGGCAAGTTGTAGATTTTGTAATACATCACAAAGCGAATCGGCCGACGCACTGCGCCGCCAATCAGAAGTGCATCGACAAAGGACACGTGATTGCACACCAGCAACGCCGCGCCCTCATCGGGAATCAGATCAAGATTGCGATGCTCCACGCGGTACATGGAGTGACTGAGCAACCAGATCATGAAACGCATGCTGAATTCGGGGACGATTTTGAAGATGTAGGCGTTGACGCCGATGTTCAGCAGCGACACCACCAGGAACAGCTGCGGAATCGACAGTTTGACCATGCTCAACAACACGATCGAGACAATCGCCGACACCACCATAAACAGCGCGTTGAGAATGTTGTTGGCGGCAATCACTCGTGCCCGTTCATTCTCGGCGGTGCGCGACTGGATCAGCGCATACAGCGGCACGATGTAGAAACCGCCAAAGATCCCCAGACCCAGGATGTCGATCAGCACCAGCCAGGTGTGGCCAAACCCGAGGATTTCGACCCAGCCATGGCCCGTCACGCTGTCCGCAATTCCACCGGAATGCCACCACAGCAGCAGGCCAAACACGGTCAGGCCAAACGAGCCGAACGGCACCAGGCCTATCTCGACTTTGCGCCCGGAGAGCTTTTCGCACAGCATCGAGCCGAGCGCGATACCGACCGAAAACACCGTCAGAATCAGGGTCACCACGGTTTCGTCGCCGTGCATCCATTCCTTGGCATAGGCCGGAATTTGCGTCAGATAAATCGCCCCGACAAACCAGAACCACGAGTTGCCGACGATCGAACGCGACACTGCCGGGGTCTGCCCCAGRCCCAGTTTCAAGGTGGCCCAGGATTGACTGAAGATGTTCCAGTTCAGGCGCATTTGCGGTGAAGCCGCCGCCGCCCGTGGAATGCTGCGACTGGCCAGGTAACCGAGCACCGCAACACCAATGATCGCGCTGGAGACGATCGGCGCGTAGTGACTGGACGACATCATGATGCCGGCGCCGATGGTCCCGGCGAGAATGGCCAGGAAGGTCCCCATTTCCACCAGCCCGTTACCGCCGACCAGTTCTTCTTCGCGCAGGGCCTGGGGCAAGATCGAGTATTTCACCGGCCCGAACAGCGCCGAGTGGGTGCCCATGGCAAACAGCGCGACCAGCATCAATGACAGATGATCGAAGAGAAAGCCGACTGCGCCGACCGCCATGATGACGATTTCGCCGAGCTTGATCAGACGGATCAAACGGTCCTTGGCGAACTTCTCGCCGAACTGCCCGGCCAGCGCCGAAAACAGAAAAAACGGAAGGATGAACAACAGCGCACAGAGGTTGACGTAGATCGAGCGGTCACCGTCGATGGTCAGTTTGTACAAAATGGCCAGGATCAACGACTGCTTGAAGATATTGTCGTTGAACGCCCCGAGGGACTGCGTCACGAAAAACGGCAGGAAACGCCGGGTGCGGAGCAAGGTGAACTGTGAGGGGTGACTCATCTTCCATGTGTCCCTGATGTTAGGTAGCGAGTGGCGTGGATACGGTTATTGGAATGTCGAACGTCGATCCAGGCCACACATTACCTAATCTTTGCAGGTTATTTCTTTAATCCTGCAATGCATGGCGAGACAAACAGCTCACCGCGCCAGGCGCCTTTCAGCGTGCGTTGGGCAACGATCATCCACATCACCACCAGCAGGGCCACCAGCACGCAGCCAAAGACACTGAAGAACGTCAGGTTCAAGGTGCTGGCCAGTTTCAACGTCGTCAGCGAGTAAACACCCAACGGGAAAGTAAACCCCCACCAGCCGAGGTTGAACGGAATGCCGTCGCGCAGGTAGCGCACGGTGATCAGCACCGCGATCAGCATCCACCACAAGCCAAGCCCCCACAGCGTGATCCCGGCCACCAGCCCCAGGCCGGCGGCGACTTCCCCTATGCCCGGCAGACCGTTGGCGGCGAAGATTGCCGGTGCGTCGGCCCCCAGCAGCAACATGCCCAGTGCCCCGGTACCAATCGGGCCCAGCGCCAGCCAGCTCGAAGCAGCCATGTTTTCGTGGGGCAGTTTATGCAGCGCCATGCGCAACAACAGGATCGTCAGAATGCTGAACGCGACCGGCAGGGAAAAGGCCCACAGCACGTAGCTCGTCACCAGCACCACCAGTTGCGAATGAGCGTCCACCAAGTGCGGCGCCAGCAAACCACCGCTGGCCGCCGCGACTTCTGCGGCCACCACCGGCAACAGCCAAACGGCGGTCATCTGGTCGATGCTGTGTTCCTGACGAGTGAACATCATGTAAGGAATCAGTACGCCGCACGCGAGCGACATCGCCACATCCAGCCACCAGAGCATTTCGGCGACATGAATCACACCGTCGCCCCAGCGCGGCAGGCCAAACACCAGGAAGCCATTGATGATGGTCGCGAGGCCCATCGGGATGGTGCCGAAAAACATCGACACGGTGGAGTGGCCGAAAATGCGCCGGGCTTCGTCGAAGAACAGTACCCAGCGGGCCGCGTACATGACGCTGAACAACACGAACAACAAAATATTGAACAGCCACAGGCCTTCGGCGAGCGCGCGCAAGCCGGGTATGGCGACGGGCAATTGCGCCAGCGCCAACGCGAGCACGCCGGTGCCCATGGTCGCGGCAAACCAGTTGGGTGTGAACTGACGGATGACTTCACGCGGGTGCTGCAAATGGCTTAAGGGTTTGAAACCGGTTTTGACGCTATTGGGGCATGTCATGGCGAACTCCTGTCCTCTGATGAGGTAGAGCCCATGGTAGAACCGAATAGAATATCTATATAACGGGTAATATCTCTAACTGTTATCTGTTTTGCAGATATAGAGTCAAATACTGCCTTCTGATTCGATCACCAATATCCGTGCCGCGCCCTGCGGATGGGCCACATGCTCGGTGCCGACGGACGCATAAAAAATGTCGCCGACGTCGAGCAGCGCTGCCTTCTCGATGCCCTCTTCGCGGTAACGCATCTGCACCTGCCCATCCAGCACCACGAACACTTCCTGGCCATCGTTGACGTGCCATTTATAAGGCTGATCGGTCCAGTGCAAACGCGTGGTGATGCCGTTCATGTTGGCGATGTCCAGCGCCCCCCAGGCACGGTCAGCGGTGAAGGATTTGCTGCGGATGATTTTCATCGGGGCGGTCCGTCGAATGAGTGGCGAGGCCTAGGCTAACGATCAACGCACATCAGCGCCACAGACTTTCAATGAGCGCTGAAGCATCAAGGCCAGTAACGCGCCAACGGACAACACAATCAAAATCAGGCCATACCCATCGGTTGTTGCGACCAACCCGAAGGCTCGGATCAGATTCCCCGCCAGCAACGATGGCAAACAGAACGCCAGGTAACTGAGCACATAAAACGCCGACATCAACCCTGCGCGCTCATGGGGTAAAGCCAACGGCACCAGACTGCGCACGGCCCCCAGAAAACCGGCACCGAAGCCACATCCAGCGACAAGCGTACCCAGGAAAAACAGCGACAGGCTGGCGCTGTGCACGCCCAGTAACACCAGGACAATGCCCATCGGCAGCAGACTCGCCCCCAACCGTAGCGCCAGGGCGGCAGGTCGATTGCGCAGGGTGAAAATCATCAATGCCCCGGTGAGTGTCAGCGCGGCAACGGTCGAGCCGGCAATCAGGTTCGAGGTGGAACCGGTGGCCGCGCGTACCAACGAAGGCGCCAGGGACGCATAAAAACCACCGAGCGCCCACGTCGCGGTGTTGAGCGGCAACACCCGCCACAAGGTGGGGCGCGCCTGAACCGGCACATGCAGGGTCGGTCGCAATGACGCCCATGCCCCGGCCTGTCGCGAGACACTTTCCGGTAAACGCCAGCTGTACAACGCCTGCAACGCAAACAGAACCAGCAGCAGCCAGTAGGTCAAGTGCAGCGGCGCCGGGGCAAATTCTGCCAGTAAGCCGCAGCCCATACCGCCGAGGGCCATGCCGATCAACGGCGCAACGCTATTGATCAACGGCCCTTGCTGGCGGTCAGTGTCCAGCAGCGTGGCACTGAGCACCGCGGTTGCCATGCCGGTGGCAAACCCTTGCAGCACCCGCGCGCTGATCAGCCACGTGACGCTGTCAGCGTAGATAAACAGCAACATCGCCAGAGCATTCAGCACGACAGCGGTGAAAATCACCGGTTTGCGCCCGAGGTAATCCGACAGCGACCCGACCGTCAGCAGCGCGGCCAGCAGGCTCAAGGCATAGACGCCGAAAATCAGGGTCAGGGTGGCCGCCGAAAAATGCATCTGCTCCTGGTACAAGCGATACAACGGCGTCGGCGCCGTGGAAGCCGCCAGAAAACTGAGTAAAGTGATCGCCAGGAACCACAGGCTGGCACGGTTTGAATGGGAACTGGACATCAGCACACTCCGCAAAAGCTAATTTTTTGCTTTTGCGGAGTGTGCTACCGACCAAGGCTTAAAGCAAATTCTTTGTGTTAAGGTCCGCTGCATGGCTTTTACCACCGATGCCCAGCTAGTCAGCGGGTTGCGGCGAGAACAGGAAACACGCAATGACAGGCCCCACTTTACGTCCCGGCGGCCGAAGCGCCCGGGTGCAGGAATCAATTCACAAAGCCGTGCACGCACTGCTCGAAGAGCAGGACCGCGCCAGCGTGACCGTGCCGCAAATCGCAGCGCGCGCAGGGGTTACGCCGTCCACCATCTATCGACGCTGGGGGGATTTGTCAGCGCTGCTGGCGGACGTCGCGCTCGCCCGAATGCAACCGGAAACCGAGTCGGCCAATACCGGCAGCCTCTCGGGTGATGTGCAGGCCTGGGCGGAACAGTATCTGGACGAGATGAGCTCCGAACCCGGTCGCAACATGCTGCGCGACGTGCAATCAAGCCTCAAACCCAGTTATTGCGCGACGATCATTGGCGGACAGTTACAGCTGATTCTGGATCGCTACCCGAATGAGCCCAAACCGGATGTCGATCGGCTGATCAACATGGTGGCGGCGCCCATTGTGTTTCGTATCCTGTTTGCGCAGGCGCCGCTGGAGGTTGAGGAGCTGCATCGGTTGATCGCGATTGCGTTGAACCAGTAAGGGCTTGCTCGCAAAGGGACCCGAAAATACACCCTTGATCCCCCTGCGCCCCCGCGCCAAGTCTCGACCTTGGTCGACACTGACTAACCGGGGCGGTCGTGCGAGACTGTCTGACCGGGCGGGAGTCCCGGCTGTCTTTTGTCTGGAGTTCCCATGTCGCTGTCCAGCGGGCTGATCGCCGCCGTCGCCCTGGCCTATATGGCCATCATGTTCGCCATCGCCTTTTACGGTGACCGTCGCAGCACACCGTTGCCGCCGCGAGTGCGCGCTTGGGTGTACAGCCTGTCGCTGGCCGTTTATTGCACCAGTTGGACCTTCTTTGGCGCCGTGGGCCAGGCCGCGGAACAGCTCTGGTCGTTCCTGCCGATTTACCTCGGGCCGATCCTGCTGTTAGTGGGCGCGCCCTGGGTCCTGCAAAAAATGGTGATGATCAGCAAGCAGGAAAACATCACCTCCATCGCCGACTTTATCGCCGCCCGTTACGGCAAATCTCAGTCGTTGGCGGTGGTGGTGGCGCTGATTTGCCTGGTGGGCGTGCTGCCCTACATCGCACTGCAGCTCAAGGGCATCGTGCTTGGCGTGAACCTGCTGATTGGCGCGGGCGCCGACGCCATGGGGGTTCGCGCTCAGGACACGGCGCTGATTGTGTCGCTGGTGCTGGCGCTGTTCACCATTGTCTTCGGTACCCGCAACCTCGATGCCACGGAACACCACCGTGGCATGGTGCTGGCGATTGCATTTGAATCACTGGTCAAGCTGTTCGCCTTTCTTGCCGTCGGCGCTTTTGTCACGTTTGGTCTGTACGACGGTTTCGACGATCTGTTCAACCAGGCCATGCTCGCACCGCGCCTGGAGCAATACTGGAAGGAAACCGTCAATTGGCCCTCGATGGTGGTGCAGACCGGCGTGGCGATGATGGCGATCATCTGCCTGCCCCGGCAGTTCCATGTGACGGTGGTGGAAAACATTGATCCTCAGGATCTGCGCCTGGCCAAATGGGTGTTCCCGGCCTACCTGGCGTTGGCGGCATTGTTTGTAGTACCCATCGCCCTCGCCGGCCAGATGCTGCTGCCCAGCTCGGTGTTGCCGGACTCCTTCGTCATCAGCCTGCCCCTGGCGCAGGCTCACCCCGCCCTTGCCTTGCTGGCGTTTATCGGTGGCGCTTCGGCGGCAACCGGCATGGTGATCGTCGCCAGCGTGGCACTGTCGACCATGGTGTCCAACGACATGCTGTTGCCATGGTTGCTGCGACGCAATAATGCCGAGCGGCCGTTCGAAGTGTTCCGCCAGTGGATGCTCTCGGTGCGCCGCGTGAGCATCGTGGTGATTTTGCTCCTGGCCTACGTCAGTTATCGCCTGCTGGGTTCGACCGCCAGCCTGGCAACCATCGGCCAGATTGCCTTTGCTGCCGTGACACAACTGGCACCGGCCATGCTCGGCGCGCTGTACTGGAAACAGGCCAACCGCCGCGGTGTATTTGCCGGCCTCGCTGCCGGGACATTCCTGTGGTTTTACACGCTGATCTTGCCGATTGCGGCCCGTGGCCTCGGCTGGCCGCTGGAGAGCTTTCCGGGCTTGGCCTGGTTGCACAGCAACCCGATGAACCTGCCGATCACCCCGCTAACCCAAGGCGTGGTGCTGTCGCTGGCCGGTAATTTCACGTTATTTGCCTGGGTGTCGGTGTTGTCGCGTACACGGGTGTCGGAGCACTGGCAGGCCGGTCGTTTCATCGGCCAGGAAATCAGCGCACGCCCCAGCGCCCGTTCGATGCTGGCGGTGCAGATCGACGATTTGCTGCAACTGGCGGCGCGTTTCGTCGGCGAAGAACGGGCGCGCCAGAGCTTCATCCGATTCGCCTACCGTCAGGGCAAAGGCTTCAACCCGAATCAAAACGCCGACAGTGAATGGATCGCCCACACCGAACGTTTGCTGGCGGGTGTACTCGGTGCCTCCTCGACACGCGCAGTGGTAAAAGCCGCCATCGAAGGTCGGGAAATGCAGCTTGAGGACGTCGTGCGGATCGCCGACGAGGCGTCGGAAGTGCTGCAGTTCAACCGCGCCCTGCTGCAAGGCGCCATCGAAAACATTACCCAGGGCATCAGCGTGGTCGATCAGTCGCTGAAACTGGTGGCCTGGAACCGGCGCTATCTGGAGCTGTTCAATTACCCGGATGGACTGATCAGCGTCGGCCGGCCGATTGCCGACATCATTCGCTACAACGCCGAGCGCGGTTTATGCGGCCCCGGCGAAGCCGAGGTGCACGTTGCCCGCCGTCTGCACTGGATGCGCCAGGGGCGCGCCCATACCTCTGAACGACTGTTCCCCAACGGGCGGGTAATCGAGCTGATCGGCAACCCGATGCCCGGTGGTGGTTTCGTCATGAGTTTCACCGACATCACCGCGTTCCGCGAAGCCGAACAGGCGCTGACCGAAGCCAATGAAGGCCTGGAGCAGCGGGTGACCGAACGCACCCACGAACTGTCGCAACTCAACGTCGCGTTGACCGAAGCCAAGGGCACCGCCGAGTCCGCCAACCAATCGAAAACCCGTTTTCTCGCAGCCGTCAGCCATGACTTGATGCAACCACTGAACGCCGCGCGCCTGTTCTCCGCCGCCCTGTCCCACCAGGACGATGGCTTGTCCGCTGAGGCACAGAAGCTGGTCCATCACCTGGACAGCTCATTGCGCTCTGCCGAAGATTTGATCAGTGACCTGCTGGACATTTCCCGTCTGGAAAACGGCAAGATCAACCCTGACATCAAGCCATTCGCGCTCAACGAACTGTTCGACACGCTCGGCGCCGAGTTCAAGGCGCAGGCTCAGGAACAAGGGCTGACGTTCAACGTTCGCAGTAGCGCATTGCGGGTCGACAGTGACATCAAACTGCTGCGACGAATTCTGCAAAACTTCCTGACGAATGCATTTCGCTACGCCAAAGGGCCCGTGCTGCTCGGCGTTCGCCGGCGCAAGGGCGAGTTGTGCCTGGAGGTCTGGGATCGGGGACCGGGCATTGCGCCAGACAAACTGCAGGTGATTTTCGAAGAATTCAAACGTCTCGACAGTCACCAGACTCGCGCGGAGAAAGGCCTGGGGTTGGGTCTGGCGATTGCCGATGGTCTGTGTCGCGTGCTGGGTCACACGCTGCGCGTTCGCTCCTGGCTGGGGCGTGGCAGTGTGTTCAGCGTCAGCGTGCCGCTGGCCCGGGCGCAAACCGTCGTGGCGACGCCGACCGCTGAACTCAACGGCCATGTGTTGAGCGGCGCGCAGGTGCTGTGCATCGACAATGAAGACAGCATCCTGATCGGCATGAACAGCCTGCTGACGCGCTGGGGTTGCCAGGTCTGGACCGCGCGCAATCGGGATGAATGCGCAGCGCTGCTCGAAGACGGCGTGCGCCCGCAACTGGCACTGGTGGATTACCACCTCGATCATGGCGACACCGGGACGGAGCTGATGGCGTGGCTGCGCACCCAAATGGGAGAGCCGGTGCCTGGCGTGGTGATCAGTGCCGATGGCCGGCCGGAGATGGTGGCGCAAGTGCATGCGGCGGGGCTGGATTACTTGGCCAAACCGGTGAAACCGGCGGCATTACGGGCGCTGCTGAGTCGGCATTTGCCGTTGTAGCGCGGCAGGCCGCGCCCTAACTGAAAATTTACTCGGGCAACTCGACCAGGCCATCCACATCGGTCATCGCCCGCTCCAGCAAATCGGCCGGCAAACTCTTGCTGGCTCGCGCGCCGAGTAACTTCAATTGTTCGCTGCGACTAACCAGGTTACCGCGCCCCTCTGTCAGCTTGTTGCGCGCAGAGCTGTAGGCTTTGTCCAGTTGCTGCAAGCGATTGCCGACTTCGTCCAGGTCCTGGATGAACAACACGAACTTGTCGTACAGCCACCCCGCTCGCTCGGCGATTTCACGGGCGTTCTGACTTTGCCGTTCCTGCTTCCACAGGCTGTCGATGACCCGCAGCGTGGCCAACAACGTGGTGGGACTGACGATCACAATGTTGCGGTCGAAGGCTTCCTGGAACAGTGTCGGCTCGGCCTGCAAGGCGGCGGAGAATGCGGCTTCGATCGGTACGAAGAGCAAAACGAAATCCAGGCTGTGCAAGCCGTCGAGCCGTTTGTAATCCTTGCCGGCCAGGCCTTTGACGTGATTGCGCAGCGACAGGACATGCTGCTTGATGGCGATCTGGCCGATGGCGTCATCTTCAGCCGCCACGTATTGCTGATAGGCCGTAAGGCTGACCTTGGAGTCGACCACCACCTGCTTGTCGCCCGGAAGGTAAATAATCACATCCGGCTGGAAACGCTCCCCGTCCGGGCCCTTGAGGTTGACCTGGGTCTGGTACTCACGGCCCTTCTCCAGGCCCGCGTGTTCCAGCACTCGCTCGAGAATCAGCTCGCCCCAGTTGCCTTGGGTTTTCTGCCCTTTGAGCGCACGAGTGAGGTTGGTGGCTTCGTCGCTCAGGCGCAGGTTCAGCTGCTGCAGGCGCTCCAGCTCCTTGGCGAGCGAGAAACGCTCGCGGGCTTCGGCCTGATAACTTTCCTCGACGCGTTTTTCGAAGGACTGAATGCGTTCCTTCAGAGGATCAAGCAACTGTCCCAATCGCTGCTGGCTGGTTTCGGCAAAGCGTTGCTCGCGCTCGTCGAAAATCTTGCCCGCCAGTTCTGCAAACTGCGCCCGCAGCTCATCTCGCGAACCTTGCAGGTCACTGAGGCGCTGCTGATGGCTTTCCTGCTGCTCACGCAACTCGGCCTTGAGGGACGCCGCCTGGGTGTCCAGGCGACGCAACTCAGCCTCTTTGCCGGAGCGCTCAATATTCCAGGCATGGGCCGCATCTCGGGCGTCGTCGCGCTCGATTTGCAGCAGTTCGACTTCACGGCGCGCGGCGGCGAGGTCTGCTTGTCTGGCGGCGTTAGCCTGGCTCAGATCAGCGACTTCATCGCGACACGCATCGAGTTGGGCGTTCAAGCCGTCCTGCGCCAGTTGGGCCATGGCCAGCCGTTCTTCCAGCAGTGCAACCTCGGCCTGTGAGGAGCTCGCACGGCGCTGAATTTGCCAGGCCAGTACCAGCAATGGCAGGCCAGCGCCCGCCAGACCGAGTAATAGGCTGGTCAAGTCCATAGCCATAGAGATTCCTGCTGATGAGATAAAGCTTGAAGGTTAACCAAGGCAACCGGACTTGGACAGCTCAGTCTTCGATCAGGCCCAGTTCCTGTAGGGCGCGTGTATCTCCTGCTCGCGCGGCTTGGCGCAACAGGTCCTGGCCGATGCGGCGATCACGGGCATTGCCGCATTCGCGGCACATCAATTGCCCGAGACGGCTTTGCGCGGCCACGACGCCTTCACGGGCAGGCTGTTTAAGCAAACGCCCGGCGAAGTGCTTGATGTTGGGGTTATCCCCAAGGCGTGGACTGTCCAGCAACCACTCTGCCACGCGCATTGAAAAGCGCTTGGGCGGGGTAACACTTGAGGGCGTTGAGGTAGCAGGGTTTGATACTGAGCGAAACTTCATAAAGCACTGTAGGGCAAATCCGAAGGCGCGCAACTCTACTCTTTTTTTCTTACAGGTAAAGCCCAAAAAAACCCGGCACGCCCGTGCTAGAGCAAGCGCTCGGGACAATCCACAGAAGCTGTGGATAACTCAGTGGACAACCGCCCTTGAACTCGCGCAAAGCCCTGTGGAATGGGGCTCGCAGTCAAACTGACGATTTTTTCACCAGTAAAAAAAAGCGATGTTTTTCATTGACTTAAATTTTCAACACAGGCACCCACTGCGACTGAGGCGTGGATGACAGTGGGGTTACAGTCTGCGCAACTTATGTGCACAAGTACCTACGAGGCGGTTATATCGCTGCCCTTTTTCGGCGCATATTTGCCTGGCTTCTGGGGATAAACCGGGAAAACCCTTGATCCAGGCAGATCGCGGCCCGATGAACGACCGCCACCACCGGTCGGAATGTGGACGATTGCGGGGCACATCGTCCGACCTCACGAATTCTTTTTGCTAACACACTTCCTTTCTGAAATTCAATCCGTTAGTATCCGCGGCGTTAGTACCAAGCTGAAAGTCAATTCTGGTCGAACAAATCCTCGCGGTCAGCCTTCCCTCAAGAGAAGCCTCCACCGACAAAACAGGATCGACCACCTCGATGGTTTCCAGGTAAACCTTGCGCCAACACAGCCTTCGAACAAAAGCGAAGGGTGTTGCGAAGCTCACTTACTCTGACCGAACCAGCCTGCAAATTGATCAGGATCTTCACCCCGGGCCCAGAACCTTTGCCCTTGATGTGTTGCCTGCCCTCCTAAGTACCTACCTGCCAGCCCAAGCGCGCCAATTATCAGCGCTTCAAACTGGCTGCTTTGTTCCAGTCGGGTTCTTCGTTCGACCAACGGTGGTCGTCGTCACTGGAACGTTTTAATTTTGCACGGCTCTTATCCGTGTCGCTTGTAGGAACACCAACACTATGTCCACTCAAATCCACACTCAGGATGCCATCCGCACCCTAACCAACGCTTTTGCACCAATGAACTGCCTGATCATGGCCGCTCGCAAAGGCTGCTTCAGTTTCACCCTGGTCAACGAACACGGCATCGCTCGTCACAGCGAACGCCTGTACCCCGATCAATACTCCAGCGCAGAGCCGCTGCAGGCCGTGATCGAGCGTACCCGCCAGGCATTGATCGCCTGAGAC
Organism: Pseudomonas sp. P1_F1_2; assembly: GCF_056405815.1. NCBI lineage: Bacteria > Pseudomonadati > Pseudomonadota > Gammaproteobacteria > Pseudomonadales > Pseudomonadaceae > Pseudomonas > Pseudomonas sp. P1_F1_2. The sequence continues at coordinate 24,911 of NZ_JBFUBK010000006.1, forward strand.
GCCAGAAAGACTGAAAAACCGAAAAGCCCTGCTCAAAAAGCGGGGCTTTTTATTACCCGTTATTTCTCTTTTCACCCCCAGCGGCTAAGCACTAACCGATATAACGGTTATAACTCGAAGCTGGAAATATTTTAAAAACAGTCCTTTACAACGCGAATATGACACTACACTTCAACTCAAGCGGCGTGATCCGCTTCCGGCGAGCCTGATTCGATCCACCGCTGCCAATGCCCCTTCAGGTATCGCCGCCCACTTCATGTTTCGAGGGCTTTATGGGTATCGCTGCCAGCGAACTGTGCCGTTATGTGATTCGTCCGACACTGATTTACCTCGGACGCCATAGCGCAACTGCCGAATCCCTGCTGCTGGGCATCGCCGCCAGCCAGTCTGCCCTTGGTTCCGCCCTGCATGACCGCCGTGGCCACGGCCTCTACCGAATCGCCGAACCCCGCCACCAGGCACTCTGGGATCATTACCTGGCCCTGGACCCCGAACGCGCGAGCCTCGTGCGCGGCCTGGCCAGCCAACATGCCTTTCTCAGTGGGCCGCACCTGGAATTGACCGTTAACCTGCGTTACGCCACCGCCATCGCCTGGCTGCTGGTAGAAGAACAGAACACGCCCCTCCCCGCCGCCGATGACTTGTTGGGCATGGCCCGCATCTGGCGTCAGACCTTTCAGCCTCAAGGACGCCTGCGCGACTTCACCTGCGCCTGGCAAACTTGTGTTTCACCACTGAATCAGGTCGCTTGCTGACCCACCAGTTCTGAAAGATCGTGCAACCGGTCGCGAATCTGGTCGGATTGTCCTACAAAACCGCTCTAACTCAAGCCATACAGCCTATAGCGCTGGGACGAAAATGTTGGTAGTTTTCGCCCCGGTGATCACCAGGAGTTCTAATAATGAAAAAAGTAATGCTCAAAACTACCCTTAGCCTCGCCGTTACCCTGGCATCCACCCAGATCTTTGCAAGTGGCTTCGCCATTAACGAACAAAGCATTAGCGGGATGGGTACAGGTTTTGCCGGGCGATCTTCCGCTGCCGATGACGCAAGTACAATTTTTGGCAACCCTGCCGGCATGTCCCGCATCAAGCGTGAACAAGTCACTGGCGGTGTTGCGATGATCGACGCACACACTGACATCAGCCACGCAAGCTCCTTCCCGAACGGCGGCAGCAACGACGGCGACATGGTACCGTTCATCGCCGTACCTATGGGCTACTACGTCAAGCCAATCGACGACCACTGGGCCTTCGGTATTGGCGTGTACGCGCCGTTCGGTCTGGTAACCGACTACGAAAACAACTTTGCCGGTCGTTACTTCGGTAGCAAGAGCGAAGTAAAAATCGCCACTCTGCAACCGACTGTCAGCTATGCCTTCAACGACAAGGTTTCCATCGGTTTCGGCCCGACCATCAACCGCATCGACGGCACCCTGGAATCGAACCTGTCGATCACCCAGGCTGCACCAGACGGCAAGGTCAAGATCACCGGTGACGACACCGCGCTGGGCTACAACATCGGCGTGCTGGTTCAAGCCACCGACAGCACGCGCGTCGGCCTGACTTACCACTCGAAAGTGAAGTACAAGCTCGAAGGCAACACCAAGGTCAACTACGGCGTGCTGGGCCTGATCGGCCAGAACCCGAATCAGAAATACGACGCTTCGCTGGACGTGACCACGCCTGAATCGGTGGACTTCTCGGTTACTCACCAGCTCGACGACAAGTGGACTCTGTACGCAGGCAGCACCTGGACTCGCTGGAGCCGCCTGAAAGACATCACCGTCGAAAACAGTGGTGTTCCAACCGTTCTGAACGGCCAATTCGGTACCATCACCGAAGAACAGAACTGGCACGACACCTGGGCTTCCGCCATCGGAGCGTCCTATCAGCTGAACAAGGAATGGGTACTGCGTGGCGGTCTGTCCGTTGACCAGGCACCGACCAACAACGCCGACCGCTCCCCACGCATCCCGACGGGCGATCGCAAGGCGTTCAGCCTGGGCGCTGGCTGGAGCCCAACCAACGACCTGACCATCGACGTGGCGTATTCGTACCTGCGTGAAGAGTCGGTCAAGATCAACAACTCCAACGACCGTGGCCAGACCTACAACGCCAAGTACGAAAACAGTGCAAACGGTTTCGGTCTCGGCGCGACCTACCGCTTCTGATGATTCACGGCGAACCTGAACCACTCGCCGGCTGAATCAAAAAAGCCCCGCTCTCTGGTAACAGAGGCGGGGCTTTTTACTGGGCATCGATCAGGGTTGGGAAGCCAGGGCTTGCTCCACCGCGGCGATGAACTCGGGATCGTCGGGTTTGGTCAGGCTAGAAAAGTTGGCGATGACGTTGCCTTTGCGATCAACCACGTATTTGTAGAAATTCCATTTCGGCGCACTGCTCTGCTCGGCCAGCACTTTGAACAGGTGGGTCGCATCAGCGCCACGTACTGACTGCGGTTCGGTCATGGTGAAGGTCACGCCGTAATTCACATAGCAGACCTTGGCAGTCTCGGCCCCGTCCTTGGACTCCTGCTTGAAGTCATTGGACGGAACACCCAGCACTTCCAGTCCCTGCCCTTTATAACGCTGATTCAGCGCCTCGAGGCTTTTGAACTGCGGGGCGAAACCGCAGAAGCTCGCGGTATTGACCACTACCAACGGCTTGCCTTCAAACCGTTGGCACAGGTCGATGGATTCCTTGGCGCGCAGCTTTTGCAATGATCCTTGCAACAGCTCCGGGCACTCGGCCGCACAGGCCAGCCCGGCAGATGTCACCAGTAACACGGGGACTGCAATCCAGCGCATCAGCATGTCGGTGCATCCTTGATAAGTCGTCAAAAACGACGTTACTCGCCCTCGCCGTTCGCTAGCAAGCACCCATGCCCAACTGCATCAACGCGAGCCCGCCCTGATGCCAGCCCCACCATGACAACGCCAGCAATAAGGCGCAGACGGCCGCTACAGCGATCCGCGGCCACAGACTGTTCATATCGCACTCATTTGTGATTGCAACCGCGCTACCGGCCGCTCACGCACTGGCCAGTTGAGGGCAGCGGCCAGCAGGCTCAAAAGAATTGCCACTTGCCAGATCAAGTCGTAACTCCCGGTTCGGTCGTACACCACCCCGCCCAACCAGCCGCCCAGAAACGAGCCGAGCTGGTGAAACAGGAAAACAATCCCGCCGAGCATGGACAGATTTCGGACACCGAACAAGGTCGCCACGGTGCCGTTGGTCAACGGCACGGTCGACAACCACAGGAAACCCATGGCCATGCCGAACAGGTATGCCGTGGTCGTGGTGACCGGCGCCCACAGGAACAGCGCAATCACCACCGCCCGCAGCAAGTACAAACCGGTGAGCAAGCGCGGTTTTGACATGCGCCCGCCAAGCCAGCCTGCGGTGTAGGTGCCGAAGATGTTGAACAACCCGATCAGCGCCAGCACCGTCGTGCCGACCGTCGCCGGCAGGTGCTGATCCACCAGATACGCCGGCAAATGCACGCCGATGAACACCACCTGGAAACCGCAAACGAAAAAGCCGAACGCCAGCAGCCAGAAACCAGAATGGGAACAGGCTTCACGCAGCGCTTCGCTGAGGGTTTGTTCATGGCCGAGCGTCGGCAGCGGCTTGTCCTTGAGCATGCTCACCAGCGGCACGATCAACGCCACCAACAGGCCGAGCACCAGCAACGCGGCGGACCAGCCGAGCCAGCCGATCAAGCCCAGCGTGCCCGGCAACATCGCGAACTGACCGAACGAACCGGCGGCACTGGCGATACCCATGCCCATGCTGCGCTTCTCGGGCGGCACCGCACGCCCCACCACGCCGAGGATCACCGAGAACGAGGTGCCCGACAGACCGATGCCGATCAGCAGGCCGGCGCTCAGGGACAGGGTCACGGCGGAATCGGACAAGCCCATGAACACCAGGCCCAGCGCATACAGCACGCCACCGACCAGCACCACTTTCGCCGCGCCAAAACGGTCGGCCAGCGCGCCGGTGAAGGGCTGCGCCAGGCCCCAGATCAGATTTTGCAAGGCGATGGCAAACGCAAATGTCTCACGCCCCCAGCCGAACTCCGCGCTCATCGGCGCCAGAAACAGTCCGAAGCCGTGCCGCACGCCCAATGACAACGCAAGGATCAGCGCACTCCCCAATAACACCCAACCGCAAGTACGCCACATCGATGTCATTTCTTATTCTCCGGTAGCGGGTATATACCCGCTTAAGATCGGAAAAACCGGCCTTACGCCAGTTCGTCCAGCAGTCGCAGCAAGGTTTCACGTTTCTCGGCCCCCAGGCGGTCCACCAACCGCTGTTGCGCGGCCTCCCAGGCGGGCAAGGCGGCCTTCAGACGTTCGGCACCGGCCTCGGTCAGGCGAACAATGCGATTGCGCATGTCCTCGCCTTCGGCCAGCGCTACCAGCCCTTCGCCTTCAAGCACGCGCAAATTGCGCCCCAAGGTGCTGCGGTCCAGGCCCATGGCCTCGGCCAGGGTGGAAATACTCGGTTGATCCAGTCGTTGCAAATTACACAGCAAAGAATACTGGGCAACGTTGATTCCGAAGCCGTCCAGAGCGCCGTCGTAATGCCTGCTGACGCCACGGGCGGCGCGACGCAGGTTGATGCATAAACATTGGGAGTCGAGCATGGTGCGTGTATATACCCGTGGTTGTGTTAAATCAAGTTACATGATGTGGGAAGATTAGAAGATCGCCAAGCCCACCAGCACCGCCACTTCCAGCAATTCCAGGAGTGCGCCGGCGGTGTCGCCAGTCGTACCACCCAATCGCCGCACCATTTGCCGCCGTAAGCAGGCGAACACCACCGCCGCTAAAACTACCGCGACGACACCGCTCAGACCCGCGATCAATACACAGGCCAATGCGCTGACCGCCAACACCTGCTTACCGGCCAATCGCGGCAGATGATCGGCCAGCGCTTGCCCCAACCCGCCAGCGCGCACGTACGGCGTGGTCAGGAATAAACCCAGCATCGCGCTGCGGCCGATTAGCGGAACGATGACCAGGAAAATACTGTGCGGCTGCTCGATCAACGCCAGCAATGCGGCGAACTTCAGCAGCAGCACCAACACCAGCGTCACCACGGCAATCGGGCCGCTGCGCGGGTCCTTCATAATCGTCAGTGTGCGCTCACGGTCACCGAAGCCACCCAGCCATGCGTCGGCGCTATCGGCCAGACCGTCCAGGTGCAACCCGCCGCTGAGCAATACCCAAACGGTCAGCAACAACGCGGCATGCAGCAATAATGGCGTGCCCAGCAACAGCCAGTTCAATGCCCACAGAACCACACCGAACAGCAGCCCCACCAACGGATAAAACAGCAGCGACCGCCCCAATTCCTCTGGCGTCGGCATGCCGGGCAGACGAATCGGCAGACTGCTCAAAAATTGCAGGGCGATCCAGAACGGCAGCATGTTCAGTTCGCTTCCTTGAGAATGACGCCGGCCTCGACACTCAACGAAAACAACGCGCCATGAGCGACTTCGACATTGAGCAACTGCTCCCGAGGCAACCCGCGCGCTTGCGCCAGCAACAAACGCATGACGCCACCATGGCTGATCAACAAAACCCGCTCACCAGCGTAGGCCACGGACAGGCGTTCGATGGCCGCCAATACCCGAACGGAAAAATCTGCCACCCGCTCGCCATCCGGCGGTGTAAACGAATAGGGATCAGCCCAGAACAGCCCCAACGCCTCGGCATCGGTGTCCATCAACGCCGCTGCGCTCTGCCCTTCCCATGAACCGAAGTGCAGTTCTTGCAGGTCTTTCTCCAATTGCACCGGCAAACCCAGTTGCGCACCGAGCTCTTGCGCAAACCGAGCACAACGCTGCAACGGCGAACTGACCAAGCGGTCCCACGGCCCCTGCTCGATCACCGCCGCGCGCATCTGCTCCCAGCCCTTGGCGGTCAGCGCGTCGTCGAGACTGCCGCGCAACCCGCCACCGAGTTCGGTCTCACCATGGCGCAACACGTCCAGACGCAACGTCATACCGGACGATCCGCAACCGCCGCTTCGGCGAAGGTCGCCATCTGCCCGTGCAGATCGCAAGCCAGACGCAACAACGGCACGGCCAACGCGGCACCGCTACCCTCGCCCAGTCGCAGGCCCAGGTCCAACAGAGGTTCGGCGTTCAGGCTTTCCAGTACATGGCGATGGCCCGGCTCGGCACCCCGATGGCCAAACAACAACCACGGCCGACACTCGGGGTTCAAACGCACCGCCACCAATGCCGCGACGCTGCAAATGAATCCGTCTACCAGCACGGCCACACCTTCTTGCGCACACGCCAGGTACGCCCCCACCAGCGCGGCTATTTCAAAGCCGCCCAGATTGAACAACGTCTGCAAAACGTCCCCGCGCTGAGCACTGTGAAGCGCCAACGCACGCTCGATAACCTGGGCTTTGTGATTGACACCCGCCGCGTCCAGACCGGTGCCCGGCCCGGCCAGATGCGCTACCGGGCAATCGAGCAAGGCACAGGCCAACGCACTGGCTGCAGTGGTGTTGCCAATGCCCATTTCGCCGCCGATGAACAACTGCGCTCCTGCCGCGAGGGCGCGCCGCACGCTGTCACGACCGGCGTGCAAGGCGAGTTCACCCTGGGCTGCGGTCATGGCCGGGCCTTTGACGAAATTCGCCGTACCGGGGCCAATGTTCAGATGACGCACACCCGACAGATTCAGCGTCGGCGTCACCGTACCCAGATCAACCACTTCCAGGGACGCGCCCAATTGCCGCGCCAACACGCTGATCGCTGCGCCACCGGTGACGAAGTTGTGGAGCATTTGCCCGGTGACTTCCTGAGGAAACGCCGACACGCCTTCCGCCACGACACCATGGTCACCGGCAAAAATCGCGATCCACAGTTGATCCAGACTGGGTTTGAGCTGCCCCTGCAATCCGGCCAATTGCACCGCCACCGATTCCAGTCGGCCAAGCGAGCCGGCCGGTTTGGTCAGCTGCTGTTGACGCGCCACAGCCTGTTCGATGGCGTGCGCATCGATCGACTTGCACGGGTTCAGCCACCAGGATTGAGTCATAACGCAGTTCCTTTCAGAGTCAGGGGCAGGCCGGCGACGGTCAGGACGACACGTTGGCAGCGCTCGGCCAGAGCTTGATGCAGCCAACCGGCTTCATCGACGTAGCGGCGAGTCAATTCGCCCAGCGGCACGACACCCATTCCGGTTTCGTTGCTGACAAAAATGATTTCACCCGGCAACGAGGCCAGGCAGTCCAACAGGGCTTCGCGTTCAGCGTTGAGACGTTCGGCGTCGTCGAGCATCAGCAGATTGGTCATCCACAGCGTCAGGCAATCCACCAGCAGGCAACGGTTGGCACTGGCGGTTTCGCGCAGGACGCGGGCGAGTTCGACCGGTTCTTCGATCAAGGCCCATTCGGCGGGACGACGGGCACGGTGATGGGCGACGCGGTCGTTCATTTCGCCGTCCAGTGGTTGGCTGGTGGCGATGTAGGTCACGGCCAGTTGGCTGTCTGTCGCCAGTTTTTCAGCCAGACGGCTCTTGCCGGAGCGGGCGCCGCCGAGGATTAGTTGCAGCATGTTCATTCCTTTAAATCATCGGTGTCGTTGGGGGCCTCATCGCGGGCAAGCCCGCTCCCACAAGGATCGAGCCTGTTCGCAGATTTCTTGCCCTCCCACACAACCTGTGGGAGCGGGCTTGCCCGCGATGGCGGCCTCTAACTCAGCTCAAAACCCGCAGAGCTCTCGCAACAGCCCGGTATCCAGATGCTTCTCCACCAGATCCGCCAGCCGTTCGATATCGCGCTCGCGCAAGGCGTGGTAATCGACGTCCTGCACCTGCTGCAAACCGGCCCAACGCAACAACGCACCGCACGCTGCCGGCGATTCAAACAGGCCATGCAGGTAGGTGCCGAAAATCTGTCCATCGGCACTTTGCGCGCCATCGCAGCGACCATCGTCCAACTGCACGGCCGCGTTTTCCAACGCCGGCCCGGTGGTTACGCCCGCATGGATTTCATAGCCGCTGACCACTGCATCTTCCAGGGCCAGGCGACCGCGCACATTGCGCAATTGTTTCTCTTCTTCGAGTTGGGTCTGGAACGCCAGCAACCCCAGGCCAGCGCTGGAGCCCGGTGCGCCTTCAAGGCYCAGCGGGTCATGCACCTGTTCACCGAGCATTTGCAGTCCTCCGCAAATCCCCAGCACTTTACCGCCGTAACGCAGATGACGACGGATCGCCGTTTCCCAGCCATTGGCCCGCAGGTACGCGAGGTCGCTGCGTACGCTTTTCGAGCCCGGCAGGATGATCAGGTCGGCCGGTGGAATCGCCTGGCCGGGGCCGATGAATTGCAGGTCCACTTGCGGATGCAGGCGCAACGGATCGAAATCGGTGTGGTTGCTGATGCGCGGTAGCACCGGCACCACCACTTTGAGCACATGGTCAGCCTTGTCGGTCTGGCGCTGATCGATGCCGTCTTCAGCCTCCAGGTGCAAGTCCATCACGTAGGGCAGCACGCCGATCACCGGTTTGCCGGTGCGCGCTTCCAGCCAGTCCAACCCCGGCTGCAGCAAGGCGAGGTCGCCACGAAAACGGTTGATGATGAAACCTTTGACCCGCGCCTGTTCAGTCGGTGACAGCAGTTCCAGCGTGCCCACCAGATGCGCGAAAACCCCGCCGCGATTGATGTCGGCAATCAGCACCACCGGGCAATCCACCGCTTCGGCGAAGCCCATGTTGGCGATATCGCCGGCACGCAGATTGATCTCGGCCGGCGAGCCCGCGCCTTCGACCATCACCACCGGATACGCCGCACTCAAGCGTTCGTGAGAAGCCAGCACCGCTTGCATGGCGATGGTTTTGTAGTCGTGATAGGCGACCGCGTTCATCGTGGTGACGGCGCGACCATGGATGATCACTTGGGCGCCGGTGTCGCTGTTGGGTTTGAGCAGCACCGGGTTCATGTCGGTGTGGGGTTCGAGGTTGGCGGCCTGGGCTTGCACGGCTTGCGCGCGACCGATTTCGCCACCGTCAGCGGTCACCGCGCTATTGAGCGCCATGTTCTGCGGCTTGAACGGCACGACGCGCACGCCGTGGCGGGTCACCCAGCGACACAGCGCCGTCACCAGCGTGCTTTTACCGGCGTCGGACGTGGTGCCCTGCACCATCAACGTCGTCATTTTGTTTCCTTGGCGTAGGCTTCGAAGGCTTGCTTGAGGCGCGCCCAGTCCGCTTCGTCGGCGGGCAAGCCAAAACGCAGGCTGCTGTTGTGAGCAAACAACCGCAGCAAAATGCCCTGCCGCGCCATGAACTCATGCAGTTGCTCAGCCTGTTCGGTGATCAACCACTGAAACAAAGCGCATCCCCCCTGAGATTTAAAGCCCTGCTGTTCAAGCAGCCGCGCCAGACGCTCGCTGGCCTCCTCGCTGCGATGGCGCTGGCGGGCGTGCCCTTCGGTGTCCAGCAAACACGCTCGGCCAATCACCCGGGTTGGTCCACTGACGGCCCAGGGCCCGACTTGCTCGGCGAGCAATTTGAGCAACTTGCGTTCTGCCAGCACAAACCCCAGCCGCACACCGGCCAGGCCAAAAAACTTGCCAAACGAACGCAACACGATCAAGCCAACCTGATGAGTAAACGGTGCCAGGCTCAGCTGCGGCGTGTTGTCCATGAACGCTTCGTCCACCACCAGCCAACCACCGCGCGACGCCAGTCGAGTGTGCCAGTCGAGCAGACGGCCTGGCGTCAGGCTCAGGCCAGTCGGGTTGTTGGGGTTGACCACTACCAGCACGTCAAGGCTGTCGAGAAAGAAGTCGACTTCCTGCTCCAGCACTTCGCGCACGATATAACCACAGCGCCGCCAGGCTTCGGCGTGCTCGGCGTAACACGGCGACAGCACCCCGACCTTACCGGCACGGCGCAAACGCGGCAGCAGTTGGATAGCCATTTGCGAACCAGCCACCGGCAGCGCGTGCGCTGCACTGTAATAGTCGCAGGCCGCCTGCTCCAGGCCGTCATCGTTTTCCGGTAAACGGGCCCAGGCGCGCGGCTCGATATCCGGGATCGGAAAAGGCCACGGCGCCAGACCGGTGGACAGGTCGAGCCAATCGGTTTCCGCGATGCCGTATTCGAGCGCCGCCTTGCGCAACCGGCCGCCGTGCTCAAGCATAGAATTCAGCCCCTACGCAGAGAATCAGTAACCACAACCATACCCCGCGCTGGACCAATTGCCAGCCACGTTCAATGGAGTCGGCATCCGCCGGCACACCTTCGCCCAGTTGCGGACGCTGATGCAGTTCACCGTGATAAATCGCCGCTCCGCCCAACTCGACACCCAATGCACCAGCACCCGCCGCCATGACCGGGCCGGCATTCGGGCTGTCCCAGGTAGGGCCTTGCGTGCGCCAGCATTTCAACGCCAGACGGGTTTTACCCAGCAGCGCGTAGGTCAACGCCACCAGACGTGCCGGAATGTAGTTGAGGATGTCGTCGATCTTCGCCGCCGCCCAGCCGAATCGTTCAAAGCGTTCATTGCGATAACCCCACATCGCGTCCAGCGTATTGCTCAAACGGTAGAGCACCACGCCCGGTGCGCCGGCCACGGCAAACCAGAACAACGCGGCGAACACCGCATCGCTGCCGTTCTCCAGCACCGATTCGGTGGCCGCGCGGGCGACTTCAGTCTTATCCAGTTCACTGGTCTGGCGGCTGACCAGATACCCGACACGCTTGCGCGCCTCTTCCAGATCATCACTGCGCAGCGCTTTGGCCACCGGCTCGACGTGTTCACCGAGGCTGCGCAGACCAAGGGCACAATACAACGCAAGAATCTCGACGACCCAGCCAATATAAGGCGCCCAGGACAATGCCGTCGCCAGCAAGGTCAGCGGCAACACAGCCATCACCCACGCCGTGACGCCATGACTGCGCCAGCCGCGCCCGGCGGAATTGAAACGTTGCTCGATGCGATCGGCAAAACGACCGAACGCCACCAGCGGATGCCAGCGTTTGGGTTCACCCAGCAGCGCGTCCAGCGCAACCGCGGCGACACTCAATAACGCCACACTCATTGACTCACTCCCCAATAATTTTCATACAGCAACTCACTCAGCGGGCGCGCTTGCGCCCAACCTTCGAGTACCAGCATCGGCGCCGGATAGAATTCCTTGACCGGCCCCAGACAAAGAACCGCCAGCGGCTTGGCCCCGGCCGGCAGACCCAGCAGGTCCGCCAGCGCTTGCGGCTCGAACAGCGACACCCAGCCCATGCCCAGACCTTCCGCGCGCGAAGCCAGCCATAAGTTCTGGATGGCGCAGGACAGCGAGGCCATGTCCATTTCCGGCAAGGTGCGACGCCCGAAGATGTGGCGCTCGCGATCGTCCATCAGCGCGGCGACCAGCACTTCGGCACAGTCATTGATGCCTTCGACCTTGAGCTTCATGAATTCGTCGGTGCGCTCGCCGAGGGCTTCGGCGGTGCGCACGCGCTCTTCTTCCACCAGCAACTGGATCTTGTCGCGCAAGTCTCGGTCGCTGATGCGGATGAAACGCCAGGGCTGCATCAGGCCGACACTAGGGGCCTGATGCGCCGCTTCGAGCAGGCGTCGCAGCAGCTCGGGCTCGACCGTGCCGCCACTGAAGTGACGCATGTCGCGGCGTTCGCCGATGGCGCGATAGACCGCTGCGCGTTCGGCATCTGAAAAAGCGTTGTCGCTCATGGCCGCTTCGCGAGCAAGTCGGCCTCAAGGTCCGGCGCAAACAGCGCGGCAATGGCCGATGGATTGGATGGAAAATAGAAGTGCACGTACGACGCGGTCATCCGCCCCTCACGATAAACCGCCTCGGCGCCGCGACCGCCGTTCGGACTGAGGCCGCGCGCGATAGGCTCAAGCTCGGTGCTGGTCAGGGAGTGGTGATACGTGTGGCCGCGCAGCGAACCTTCAGGCAGTTCGACCGCTTGCAAAGCCAACGCGGCCAGACGCTTTTGCATCACCGCGTCCCCTTTCAACAAACCGACCAGCTCTGCACGAGTGCCCTCGACATCGGTCAACGAGTCGAGCAAGTACAGCATGCCGCCGCACTCGGCCAACAACGGTTTACCGGCCGCATGGTGCGCACGGATTGCGTTGAGCATCGGGGTGTTCTGTGACAGTGCGACATGATGCAATTCGGGATAACCGCCCGGCAGGTAGAGGCTGTCGGCGTCCGGTAATTGGCGGTCGCGGATCGGCGAGAAGAACGACAGCTCGGCGCCCATGACTCGCAGCAAATCCAGGCTCGCGCCGTAAGTGAAGGCGAACGCTTCGTCACGGGCCACCGCAATGCGCACGTCCGCGAGCAACGGCTCGGCAACGATCACATCCGGGGCGGCAAACTCTACCGCCGGCGGCAATGCCACTTCACAGCTGCTGGCCAGCGCATCGGCTGCCGCGTCGAGACGCAAGTCCAAATCATTCAACTCGCTGGCCTGCACCAGCCCCAGATGACGGCTCGGCAACTCGATCCCGGTTTCCCGCGACAACGCACCGTACCAACGCAAGCCTTCGGTCAGGCTGCCTTCAAGCAATTGCGCATGGCGCAGCGTGCCCACGCGGTTGGCCAATACACCGGCAAACGGCAAATCCGCTTGATAGCGCGCCAGCCCTAACGCCAGTGCACCGAAGGTCTGCGCCATGGCAGTGCCGTCGATCACCGCGAGCACCGGCACTCCGAAGTGCCGCGCCAGGTCGGCGCTGGACGGCGTGCCGTCGAACAGCCCCATGACACCTTCGATCAGGATCAAGTCGGCTTCAGCAGCGGCTTCCCACAGCAGTCGCCGACTTTCCTGCTCGCCGACCATCCACATGTCCAATTGATACACCGGCGCACCGCTGGCGCGCTCGAGGATCATCGGGTCAAGAAAGTCCGGACCGCATTTGAACACACGCACCTTGCGCCCCTGATTGCGATGCAAACGGGCCAGCGCGGCAGTGACGGTGGTCTTGCCCTGACCGGAAGCCGGGGCGGCAATCAGTACCGCCGGGCAACAACGTGGCTGATTCACAGCTCGACGCCTTTTTGCGCTTTGATCCCGGCCTGGAACGCGTGCTTGATCACACCCATTTCGGTGACGGTGTCGGCCAGTTCGATCATTTCCGGCTTGGCACCGCGACCGGTGACCACCACGTGTTGCATCGGAGGACGGGCTTGCAAGTCGCTGAGCACTTGATCGAGATCGAGATAACCGTGCTTGAGCGCGATGTTCAGCTCATCCAGCACCACCAGACCAATGGACGGATCGCTGAGCAATTCGCGGGACACCGCCCAGGCAGCTTCGGCGGCGGCAATGTCACGCTGGCGGTCCTGGGTTTCCCAGGTAAAGCCTTCGCCCATGACATGGAAACGCACTTGCTCCGGGAAGCGTCGGAAGAACAGCTCCTCGCCGGTGCTGTTGCGCCCCTTGATGAATTGCACCACGCCGCACTGCATGCCGTGCCCCATGGACCGGGCAAGCATGCCGAATGCCGAACTGCTCTTGCCTTTGCCATTGCCGGTCAGCACCAGCAACAAACCGCACTCGTTGGGAGAATTGGCAATGCGTTCGTCGATCACGGCTTTTTTGCGCTGCATGCGCGCCAAATGGCGTTCGTCACGATCAGGGGTATCGGTCATGGGGGAGCTCTCCGTTGAGGCTGGATAACGGCGGGCGGGCACAAGAATAGACGGCAAGAAGCCTGGCATCGCCCACCGTGATGCCGCTGGATGAATCAGGCCGGTCTCCGGGCTCATGAGCGGCGTGATGCCGGACTGCGCGCCTTCCCATGTCGACAATAGACACAGTGGCTCAAGGCGCAGTTTTCACTCATTTACCGTTGCGGGGGCAGCGCCGGGATCGTGACGTTTCGTCGTTTTACGATAGTCACTCACCGGCTTCCCTGTTTCACTCTGTCGGCCACTGCCACAGAGCACCTGAAACAAGCCGCGAAGGTTAGAGGGTTGGGGGTGGAGCGTCAAATGAAGACAAAGCTGCGGCGAGCGATATACTGCCGCCGATCAATTTACTGACGCCAATCTTGCACCACACTGTCAGCAGTGATATCAAAGCGCCACAAAACCCAACAACACAATTACAAGGGTGAGCAACATGCAAGGCATGATCATCAGCAATCCGAAGCTGGAATTCCTGCGGCCGGTGCTGGAGCGCTGGTTTGACTGTATCGACCGCTACAACACGGTGCGCGGTGATAACGACTCGCCTTATTGGCACGATGAAAAAGCCAACCTCGGCCTGCTCTCCGCAGCAGCCTGGATGGCGGAAATGGTCACGCTGCCAAACACGTCGACGCGCAAACAGAACGAAGAAGGCGAGCGCAACGCCCGCGCCGATCTGTTTATCGCAACCGCCGAAGAGCGCGCCTACCTTCAGGCCACTCAACGCTGGCCCAAGGTCAACAGCCTGAACCTGACGCAGGCACTGCAGGACATCACCAGCGACGCCAAACGAATCAGCTACGCCAGCGACCTGAAACTTGGTTGCCTGTTCGTTGCCCCGCAAAAAGCCCAGCAAAGCGCCACCCCTGAAGAACTTCAGGACATGGTCGACGATCTGCAAAAAGAACACTGCTGTGCCGTCGCCTGGTATTTCCCCTACGCCTATCGCAAGTTGCGCAACGAAGCCGGCAACTATCACCCAGGCGTTGCCGTGTTGTTCAAGGAAGCCCGCGGCTAATCGACGGAACCATCGCACGCTGAAGCTTCTCTATGATTAAGTCAGAGCAATCATAGGGAAGACCAGCATGCGCAAGTCCCCGCTCGCTATCGTCATCGTGCTCGCCGGAGGGCTTGCCGCCTGTGGTGAAACTTCCACCCTGCAAGTCTCCGACGGCACCGGCCCGTCACCCAAGCTGCCTGAACCCAACAAAACCCTGATACCGACGGTGAATATCGCCCCGGCGATCGGCTGGCCGAAGGGCGCGAAACCTACTGCCGCTGCCGGCACTCAAGTGGCCGCCTTCGCCGAAGGCCTCGATCACCCGCGCTGGCTCTACGTGCTACCCAACGGCGACGTGCTGGTAGCCGAAACCAGCGCGCCACCCAAACCCGATGACGGCAAAGGCATTCGTGGCTGGGTCATGGGCAAAGCCATGGGCCGTGCCGGCGCCAAAGTACCGAGCCCGAACCGCATCACCCTGCTGCGTGACAAGGACCACGACGGCGTCGCCGAAACCCGCACGGTGTTCCTGGAAAACCTCAATTCGCCCTTCGGCATGACGCTGGTCGGCAATGACCTGTACGTGGCCGACACCGACCGTTTGCTGCGCTTTCACTATAAAAACGGTGATACCGCGATCAAGTCACCGCCGACCAAGGTGGTCGATCTGCCGGGAGGCACTCTGAATCATCACTGGACCAAAAACGTCATCGCCAGCAAGGACGGCCGCAAGCTGTACGTCACGGTGGGCTCCAACAGCAACGTCGGTGAAAACGGCCTGGATCAAGAGGAAGGTCGCGCAGCGATCTGGGAAGTGGACCGCGCCACCGGCAACCACCGGATATTCGCTTCAGGCATTCGCAATCCAAACGGGTTGGCCTGGGAGCCCCGCAGTGGCGCACTGTGGACGGCGGTCAATGAGCGGGACGAAATCGGCAGCGACCTGGTGCCGGACTACATCACCTCGGTCAAGGATGGCGGGTTCTACGGCTGGCCGTTCAGCTACTACGGTCAACATGTCGACATTCGTGTCGAGCCACAAAACCCGGACCTTGTGGCCAAGGCCATTGCGCCGGACTACGCAGTGGGTCCGCACACGGCATCGCTGGGGCTGACGTTCGCTGAAGGCACCAGCCTGCCCGCGCAATTCAAGGAAGGGGCCTTTATCGGTCAGCACGGTTCGTGGAACCGCAAACCGCACAGCGGCTACAAAGTGATCTTCGTGCCATTCGCAGGCGGCAAACCGACCGGGAAACCGGTCGATGTACTGACCGATTTTCTCAATAAAGACGAAGAGGCCATGGGTCGGCCGGTAGGCGTCGTGATCGACCAGCAGGGTGGCTTGCTGGTGGCGGATGATGTCGGGAACAAGGTGTGGCGCGTGTCAGCCGCTAAGTAACCGCCCCCCAACCCCCTGTAGGAGTGAGCCTGCTCGCGATAGCGTTGGGACAGTCACATCGATATTGACTGACCCAACGCTATCGCGAGCAGGCTCACTCCTACACGGGGCAGCAGCGTGACTAGGGATTGCGCGCCAAGTGCTCGGGTTGCAGAACGCGCTTGGCGCTCAGGTAAGCCCGTTGCCAATAGGCTTTGGACAAGCTGTCGAGCTTCACCGTGCCGCCCGTGGCGGGTGCATGAACGAAGCGGCCCTCGCCCACGTAAATCCCGGCATGGCTCACCTGAGAACCGCCATTGGTAGCGAAGAAGATGAGATCACCGGTTTGCAGACCTTCCTTGCCCACATTGGCGGCTTGCATGCTGATCATCTCGTGCGTGGTACGCGGCAGGGAAATGCCGGCGGCATCACGATAGACAAAGCCGATTAACCCACTGCAATCAAAACCGGAGTCCGGCGTATTGCCGCCCCAACGGTAAGGCGTGCCCACCAGGCCCAACGCGCGAAAGAGCACCTCTTCTGCTTCAGGGGAAGATGCCTGGGAGGAACCAAAGACGATCGGCGCGCGATTCACCGGCGCAGGAGGCGGTGTGCGGCTGGCGCAGGCGCTGAGCAGCGCTGCGAAGAACATGAGTGCAAGGCGGGCCGACATCGTCATAAGCAGAGCATCCTGATCTGGCTGCGGCTTTTTCCTGCTGGGAGTGCAGAAAAGAAAACCGCCTGCGCGTGACGCAGGCGGTTTGCCATCATTAAGATCAGAATTCTAGCGCCTACGCAGCAAACTTCAAGTAAGACTTTAACTTCGCCTTACAACTTGTACGTTTACTTGCGAGCGGTGACCACTGTCGGTGCCATCGCGAGGGCGCGCTTGGCTTCGATAAAGGTCTTGCTCCAGTAGCTGTCACCCAGGCTGTCGACCCGGACGCCACCGCTTTTGCGGCTGCTGGAGTGGATGAACTGGTTGTCACCCAGGTAGATCCCGGCGTGACTGACGCGACCACGACGACCATTGGTCGCGAAGAACAGCAGATCGCCTGGCTTCAGCGCGCTGCGAGCCACCAGAGGAGCGTCCACGTTGATCATTTCGCGAGTAGAACGAGGCAGGTTCATGCCCGCTTCCTCACGGAACAGGTAACCGATGAAGCCGCTGCAATCAAAACCGGCTTCAGAAGTGCCGCCGAAACGGTAACGGGTACCGATCAGGGACATGCCACGCTCAAGAATGCTGTCGGCCAGAACCGGTAGCTGGTAGGCCTTGCCGTCGGCAAAGTCGGCCAGTTCTTTATCGGTGGCCAGTTCTTCCTGGAAAAGAACGGAAGAAGATTGTGCGGTAACTGAATTTTTAGCCTGCTGTTGTTGCTCTTGCTGGGACACTGGAGAGTGAGCAGCGCAACCGAACAACAGGGTGACGAGTGCGAGAGGCACGAGGGGTGCGAAGCGCTTTAGCATGGGCACGACCGTGGCTGATAGTTGTAAAGAAGTCGAGACTATGCCCGCTATCATCCTCATTTGCAAATTCAATCGAACTTTATGTGACTTATCGGTTTCTCGTTAACATCTAAGCGCTTAAGCCCATTTTAAACGCTTGCGCAACCTGCAGCTCTGTAGGAAAGCGGATTTCCTGGCGCCTGAAATATGCCGAAACCCCTGCCAGGCTTTGGTTTTACCAGCCCAGCGTTTCCTTCAGGAAGGGGATTGTCAGCTTGCGCTGAGCTTGAAGAGAGGCCTGATCGAGACGTTCAAGCAGCTCGAAAAGCGCACTCATGCTGCGAGTACCGCGAGTCAAAATAAAATGGCCGACTTCATCGGTCAGGTGTAGGCCGCGACGCGACGCACGCAATTGCAAGGCGCGCAATTTGTCTTCGTCGGAGAGTGGACGCATCTGAAAGATCAGCGCCAGGGTCAAGCGAGACTTCAAGTCTGCCAGCTTCACCGGCAGTTCACGCGGGGATGTCGACGCGGCGATCAGCAAGCGCCGACCACTGTCACGCAACCGATTGAACAGATGGAACAGTGCCTCTTCCCAATCAGCCCGGCCGGCAACCGCCTGCAAATCATCCAGGCAGACCAGTTCGTATTGTTCGAGGTTATCGAGAATCGAGATGCCACGATCCAGCAGCTCGGCCAACGGCAGGTACACCGCCGGCTCCCCCAACTGCTCGAAGCGCAGGCAAGCCGCCTGCAACAAATGCGTACGCCCTACCCCGTCCTTGCCCCAGAGATAAATCAGGCTTTCGGTCCAGCCGGCGTCGGCTTCGCATAGCCGCTCGACATAGCCGAGTGCTGCGGCATTGGCGCCAGGGTAGTAATTGATAAAGGTAGCGTCATCACGCAGACGCACACCTAGGGGCAGCTGAATCGGTTTCATGCTGACTGAACAGTTCCAAAGGAACCGTTAGTGGCCTCTGTGTAAAGTTTGCGAAGTTTATACCCGTGACGCTGGTCGCACAATGCGACAGACCACAAGCAAAATCAAAGGTTTGCGTTAACGCACCGGTTTTATGACAGTTTCTTTGACAGCACCGGCCTCTGGCACACCCGGGATGCAGGCCGACCTGGCACGAAAACAGGCCGACCTCTGTGAACCGTCGACAACCGTTGCAATCAAGGTTTGTCGACACCACCGTACATATCTGAATCCCTATACAAATCTTGTACATGGCGCACCAGCACCATGATCACCGCCGCCACCGGCAGTGCCAGCAACACGCCGGTAAAACCGAACAATTCTCCCCCTGCCAGAATCGCGAAGATCACCGCCACCGGATGCAGGCCAATCCGGTCGCCAACCAGCAATGGCGTCAGCACCATACCCTCCAGCGCCTGCCCGACCATAAACACCGCGACGATCCCCAGCATGGGATACAGTTCGCCGCCGAACTGAAACAGACCGGCAATCAACGCCGCGCCAATCCCGATGACAAACCCCATGTACGGCACGATCGCGGCCAGACCGGCAATCAGGCCGATCAGCAGCCCCAACTCCAGCCCCACCAGCATCAGGCCCGACGCGTAGATCACGCCCAAAGCCACCATCACCAGCAATTGCCCACGCACGAACGCACCGAGCACTTCGTGACATTCACCGGCGAGCTCGACGACGCGCTCTTCACGATCGCGCGGCAGCAGGCTGCGGATTTTTGCCATCATCAGGTCCCAGTCCCGCAGCAGGTAAAAACTTACCACCGGGATCAACACCAGATTGGCCAACCAGCCAATCAATGCAAGACCGGACGCTGTGGCCTGGCTCAACACCACACCGACAATATCGCTGGTCTGCCCCATGTGTTCACTGATCGCGGCCTTGAGCTTGTCGAATTTCCAGAACCCCTCCGACAACCCGAACTTCGACTGCGCCCACGGCAATGCGGTGTGCTGCAGCCAGTCGAGCATTTGCGGCGCCAGCTCATACAAACGAAACAACTGCCTGGCCAGCAGCGGCACCAACACCAGCAGCAGCGTGGTGAAAATCAACGTGAACAGTGCGAACACCGCCACCACGCCCCACGTCCTTGAAAGTCCGGCTTTCTCCAGCCGATCCACCAGCGGATCGAACAGATAGGCCAGCAGCAACGCCACCAGGAACGGTGTCAGGATCGGATGCAACAGCCAGATAAACGCGCAGAGCAGAACCACTCCACCCAACCAGAACCAACGCCGCGTATCGGCCATGTACCACTCCATATGCATCTATATAAAGAAAGAAAACCTTACCAACGGAAGCGCAATTGCGGCACCGGTGCCGGCGCTGGGGCCGCGGCAGGCGTCGCACCCTGCGCCACGGGCTGAACCGGCGCAACGGGCGCGGGCACTTCACCGGCGGGCATTTCCTGCAACTTCGCCAGCGACAACTGCGAGCGCAATTGCTCGGCACTGCCGTTAACCCGATAAAGAATGCGATCACCGTCAACACTTTGCAGACGCGCGCCAAAAGGGTCGAGCAATCGCCCCAGCGCCGCATAGCGCTCCAGGTTCATGCCCTGCACTTCCAGCAATTGCTCGCCAGAAGCGCCCGGCTTGACAACAAACCGTGGCGCCAGTCGCTCGCTGACCGCCAGCATCACAGCGTCAGCCACAGCGGCCTGATCCGCGCCCTGTACGTTGCCCGCTTCCTTCTTGTCGCCCATCCACAAATTCCATTTGGCCTGCCACTGGCCGCCCTCTTCGCGGGCATGCACGGCGAGCAAGGCGTCAGCGTTGTAACGTTCCGAGACCCCGCGCAGTGGCGTTGCGTCGGTGCCTTCCAGGTTGGGCGCCGTAGCGACCAGTTGCTCACTCAGGTCCGCCAGCGGCAAACGCAGCGGCAAACCACGGTGCTGCGCCGCTCGACGCAACGGTGTAGCGGCGGCCTGGCCATCGCCCACCAAACTTGAACCCTCGGTGGCATCGTTCAACCACCAACCGAGGATCGACGGTCGATTGGCACCCCACAACGACAACCCGGCACGACGCAATGCTTGCTCGGTAGTGTTCGGATCAAAATCGACCTTCAGTACTTCTGGAGGGCCCGCGTCAAAACCAAATTGGCTGATGATTTGCTGCGGATCTTTGCGCAGGGCTGCCAACCCCGGACTCTGCACCGCCTTGGGATCGCCGGTCAGACGCAACACCAGCGTGTCCAGCGCCCGCTGGATCGCTTGATCACGCTCCGCGGGCGCCTGACTGGTGACAGGCTCGCGCACCTGATAAAGGCCTTTCACGTTTTCGGCATGACTCGTGAGGCTGATCAGGGAAAAACAGCTCAAACACAACAATTTAGAAAAAAAACGCATGGAAGATTCCTGACGACAAGAGCGGCTGGAACAGACCGCATGAAGACGATCGAACAGGGCTGTGACCACTTCCCTGTGCAAAACATTCACACGGCCGCGATAAGTTTTCGCACTGTCATAACGATAGACGGTTAATCGCGTTACCTTATACAGCCCACTAACACGCTCAATATCAATTTTTTTAATAGGATATGCCCCTGCCGTCGGCGTGAGGATGGCCGCTGCCCCTCAAGCCTGATAAAATCGCGCGCCTTCGCAGACCGGCAACAGCCGGGCACATCGAATTTCGCGTGAGGCAATCGCCCCCGTCGATTTCGGCGTCCCCCGCTGGACTCGGTCGTTACCCCTGAATCCCCCCTAAAGGCCTGGATCATGAGCAAGCAACCCTCCCTGAGCTACAAGGACGCCGGTGTAGACATCGACGCCGGTGAAGCATTGGTCGAACGCATCAAGAGCGTCGCCAAGCGCACTGCGCGCCCGGAAGTCATGGGCGGCCTGGGCGGTTTCGGCGCCCTCTGCGAAATCCCGGCTGGCTACAAGCAGCCTGTGCTGGTTTCCGGCACCGACGGCGTGGGCACCAAGCTGCGCCTGGCCCTGAACCTGAACAAGCACGACAGCATCGGCATCGACCTGGTGGCCATGTGCGTGAACGACCTGGTGGTCTGCGGCGCTGAACCGCTGTTCTTCCTCGACTACTACGCTACCGGCAAACTCAACGTCGAAACCGCGACCCAGGTCGTCACCGGCATCGGTGCTGGCTGCGAACTGTCCGGTTGCTCCCTGGTTGGCGGCGAAACCGCTGAAATGCCGGGCATGTACGAAGGCGAAGACTACGACCTGGCCGGTTTCTGCGTCGGCGTCGTGGAAAAATCCGAGATCATCGACGGTTCCAAAGTCGCAGCCGGCGACGCCCTGCTCGCCCTGCCGTCTTCCGGCCCGCACTCCAACGGCTACTCGCTGATCCGCAAGATCATCGAAGTGTCGGGTGCCGACATCGAAAACATCCAGCTCGACGGCAAACCGCTGACCGACCTGCTGATGGCCCCGACCCGTATCTACGTGAAGCCGCTGCTCAAGCTGATCAAGGAAACCGGCGCTGTCAAAGCCATGGCCCACATCACCGGTGGCGGCCTGCTGGACAACATCCCGCGCGTTCTGCCAAAAGGCGCACAAGCCGTGGTTGACGTGGCGAGCTGGAACCGCCCAGCCGTGTTCGACTGGCTGCAAGAGAAAGGCAACGTCGACGAAAACGAAATGCACCGCGTGCTGAACTGCGGCGTGGGCATGGTCATCTGCGTCGCTCAAGAGCACGTTGAAACCGCGCTGAACGTTTTGCGTGAAGCCGGCGAGCAGCCTTGGGTCATCGGTCAGATCGCCACCGCTGCCGAAGGCGCGGCCCAGGTTGAACTGAAGAACCTCAAGGCTCACTGATGTCAAAGACCTGTGATGTCGTGGTGCTGCTCTCCGGCACCGGCAGTAACTTGCAGGCCTTGATCGACAGCACGCGGACCGGCGACAGCCCGGTCCGCATTGCTGCGGTGATTTCCAACCGCGCCGATGCCTATGGCCTGCAGCGCGCCAAGGACGCGGGTATCGACACCCGCGCCCTGGATCACAAGGCTTTCGAAGGCCGCGAGGCCTTCGATGCCGCGCTGATCGAGCTTATTGACGCCTTCAATCCCAAACTCGTGGTACTGGCCGGTTTCATGCGCATTCTCAGCGCTGACTTCGTGCGCCACTATGCGGGTCGCCTGTTGAATATCCACCCGTCGCTGCTGCCCAAATACAAAGGGTTACACACTCATCAGCGCGCGCTGGAGGCCGGCGATACCGAGCACGGCTGCTCCGTGCACTTCGTCACCGAGGAACTCGATGGCGGACCACTGGTCGTACAGGCAGTAATACCGGTAGAGTTGCACGATTCGCCGCAAAGCCTGGCGCAGCGAGTCCACGTTCAGGAACACCTGATCTACCCGTTGGCAGTACGCTGGTTTGCCGAAGGTCGCTTAGCACTCAGCGAACAAGGTGCTTTACTGGATGGGAAGTTACTCGCGGCCAGCGGCCACTTGATTCGAACTTAGGAGATATTATGCGTCGCGCCCTGCTCTTCGCTTGCGCTCTGTTTGCCCTGCCCCTGGCACAGGCTTCGGAACTTCAACCTTTCTCCGCCAGCTACACCGCCGACTGGAAGCAGTTGCCCATGAGTGGCACGGCTGAACGCAACCTGACCAAGGAAGCCAACGGCGTCTGGAAACTCAGCTTCAAGGCGTCGATGATGATCGCCAGCCTGACTGAAGAAAGCACCCTGACCGTCGACAAGGAAACTCTGCTACCTCAGACCTACCACTTTGAACGTGGCGGCCTGGGCAAAGCCAAGAAGTCTGATCTGGATTTCGACTGGGCCACCAAAATGGTCACCGGCACTGATCGCGGTGACGCAGTCAAGGTCCCGCTGAACCCTGGCATGGTCGATAAATCCACTTACCAGTTGGCCTTGCAGCACGATGTCGCCGCCGGCAAGAAAAGCATGAGCTATCAGGTAGTCGATGGCAACGAAGTCGACACCTATGATTTCCGCGTGCTGGGCTCTGAAAAAGTAGACACCAAGGCTGGCAAGATCGATGCAATCAAGGTCGAGCGTGTGCGCGACCCGACACAAAACAAGCGCATCACCGTCCTGTGGTTTGCCAAGGACTGGGATTACCTGCTGGTCCGTCTGCAACAAGTTGAAACCGACGGCAAGGAGTACAACATCATGCTCCTCGACGGCACGGTCAACGGCAAATCGGTCAAGGGTAGCTAATCCAGGATCGACAAGAAAATCCGGAATCCGATAAGGGTTCCGGATTTTTTTTGTCCGCTGAAACTCAGATCAGCGCCAGCGCTTGTGCCAGATCGGCACGCAAGTCTTCGACGTCCTCAACGCCCACGGACAACCGCACCAGCGCATCGCCAATGCCAAGTTGTGCGCGGGTATCGGCGGGGATGCTGGCGTGAGTCATGATCGCCGGATGCTCGATCAGGCTTTCCACCCCGCCCAGACTCTCCGCCAACGCAAATATTTGCACGTTCTCAAGGAAGCGCTTGGCGCCGGCCAGGTCGCAGTTCAGGTCGAGGGAGATCATGCCGCCAAAACCGCGCATTTGTCGTTGTGCCAGTTCGTGCTGCGGATGTGACGGCAGGCCTGGGTAGTAGACACGCGCCACTTGCGGTTGTTGCTCCAGCCATTGCGCCAGCGCCAGTGCGTTGCTGCAGTGGCGTTCCATGCGCAACGCCAGGGTCTTCACCCCGCGTAACGTGAGGAAGGCGTCAAACGGCCCGGCGATAGCGCCCACGGCGTTTTGCAGAAAGCCCAGCCGTTCGCCCAGCTCCGCATTCTGCCCGACCACCGCAATGCCACCAATGACGTCAGAGTGACCGTTCAAATACTTGGTGGTCGAATGCACCACGATATCGAAGCCCAGTTCCAGCGGACGCTGGATCCACGGGCTCGCAAAGGTATTATCGGCCACACAAATGATGCCGCGCTGGCGACAGATGCGCGCGATGGCTTCGAGGTCAGTCAGGCGCAACAACGGATTGCTCGGCGTCTCGACGCAGACCATCCGCGTGTCCTCCTGCAGCGCCGCTTCAAAGGCCGCCAGATCCGTCAGGTCGACGAAACTGAAGCGATGCCCGGCGCTGCGCCGGCGTACTTTGTCGAACAGGCGAAACGTCCCGCCATACAAATCATTGCCCGAGACGATATGCGAGTCGGCATCGAGCAATTCGAGCACGGTGGAGATCGCCGCCAGCCCGGACGCGAACGCGAACGCCTTGGTGCCGCCTTCGAGGTCCGCCACGCAGCGCTCCAGCGCCCAACGTGTCGGGTTGTGCGAGCGCCCATAGTCGAGGCCTTTGTGTACGCCGGGGCTTTGCTGCAAATAGGTGGAATTGGCGTAAATCGGCGGCATCAGCGCCCCGGTGGAAGGGTCCGGCGTCTGCCCGGCATGAATCACCCGAGTAGCGAACCCACGTGGCGCAGCGTTTTCATCGTGTTGACTCATGCAAGAGATCTCCGTAAATGATTGAGTAGGTCAACGCGGGTAATCAGGCCATGGAAGCCCGAGGCATCGGCAATGATCGCCACCAACCCACGGTCGAGTTCGGCTTGCAGCTCAGCCAGGCTGGCAGCGGCCGGCAAGGTTTGCAGTTTGCCCGTCATGGCGCTGGCGACGGTCAAGCGGAAGTGCGATGGGTCTTGGTGCACCCCCAGCAAAATGTCGGATTCGTCGATGACGCCGACCAAACGCTGCCCCTCTACCAGCACGGGCAGTTGCGACACATCGGCCAGGCGCATGCGCTGGAAAGCGGTGAGCAACGTGTCGTCCGGGCCGACGCTGATCACCCGCCCGTCCTCGAAGCGCCGCGAGATCAAATCGCGAAGATCACCGTAGCGCTTGTATTGCAGCAGACCCTGATCGTTCATCCATTGATCGTTGTAGACCTTCGACAGGTAGCGGGTGCCGGTGTCACAGACAAAACTCACGACCCGCTTCGGCTCGGTTTGCTCACGGCAATAACGCAACGCCGCCGCCAGCAACGTGCCGGTCGATGATCCGCCGAGAATGCCTTCGGCGCGCAGCAGCTGGCGGGCATGATCGAAGCTTTCCTCGTCGCTGATCGAATACGCGTGGCGCACGCTGGACAGGTCGGCAATCGAGGGAATGAAATCTTCGCCAATGCCCTCCACCGCCCACGAACCGGGTGTCCCAAGGGTGCCGCTGCGGCTGTATTCGGCCATCACCGAGCCCACCGGGTCGGCCAGCACCATGACCAGGTTTGGCTGCACGCGGCTAAAGAACCGGGTCAAGCCGGTCAGCGTGCCGGCTGAACCGACGCCGACGACGATGGCATCGACATCATGCTGGGTCTGTGCCCAGATCTCCGGCGCGGTGCTGCACTCGTGCGCCAGAGGGTTGGCCGGATTGTTGAATTGATCGGCAAAGAACGCGTCGGGAATTTCCTTGGCCAGCCGCGCGGCCACGTCCTGGTAATACTCGGGATGGCCCTTGCCGACATCGGAACGGGTGATGTGCACTTCGGCGCCCATCGCCTTGAGGTGCAGGACTTTCTCCGTCGACATCTTGTCCGGCACCACCAACACCACGCGATAACCCTTGGCGCGGCCGACAAGGGCCAGGCCCAGGCCGGTGTTGCCGGCCGTGGCCTCGACGATGGTGCCACCGGGTTGCAGGCGACCATCGCGCTCGGCGGCGTCGATCATCGCCAGGCCGATGCGATCCTTGATCGATCCGCCGGGGTTTTGTGATTCGAGCTTGAGGAACAGCGTACACGGGCCGGTATCGAAGCGGCTGACGCGCACCAGCGGCGTATTGCCGATCAGCTCAAGGACGGCAGGGCGGGAGTCGTTCGGCATGTCGTCACCTCGCTGCAGTGATTCGTACTGGATGGACACAAACCTGCGGCGCGTCATCATGCGACAGTCGCAGGCAACACCTCGCTTGGACCATAGGCCGCGATGGCGTCATTCGCAACCGCGCGCGGCCAGCCGGTAACCCGCTCGTATGAACCCCGCAAGAAAGTGGAACGCGCCGCTGGCGCAATGCTCTATAACTTCACAGTCTTTTTTGATCGAACGACTTTTCCAGCCTGGGAGGCTTTCCATGACCGTTACCGTCAATACCGTTTCCGCCGAAGGTTTTCGTCACAGTGTGCAGATTGATGACCATGAACTGTTTGCCGATGTGCCGACCACTTCCGGCGGCGAGGGCTCGGCGCCAGAACCCCACGATTATTTCGATGCCGCTCTGGGTGCCTGCAAAGCCCTGACCCTGAAGATGTACGCCAAGAAGAAGGACATCCCATTGACCGGCGTCACCGTCGAGGTCAAACGCGACAACAGCGAAGAGCAGAAAGGCAAATACGCCCTGCACGTCAAACTGACCCTAAAAGGCGTGCTCACCGATGCGCAACGCGAAGAACTGCATCGCGTGGCCGACCGTTGCCCGGTCCACAAACTGATGACGACCACTGACGTCAGCATCGAAACCCACTTGTCCGAAGGGGCGTTCAGCCAATAGCGGCAAGGGCTGCGCAAGCGGGTTATGCTCCACGCATCACCCGCTCAGCCTGGAATGCAGCATGAACACTCCGCTCGTGATCCGCCCCCGCGCCGAAGATGTAGAAGGCCAGCCGATATTTCGCCCGTTGCCGTCCGCCAAATGCCGCAGTGTCGGGCCTTTCGTGTTTTTTGACCACATGCTCGAAACCGTTTATCCGGCGGGCAAAGGCATGAATATCCGACAACATCCGCACATCGGCCTGTCGACCCTCACCTACTTGTTCGAAGGGCAAATCCAGCACAAGGACAGTCTCGGCTCCGACCAGGTGGTGAGCGCCGGTGATGTCAGCTGGATGACTGCCGGCAGCGCAATTGCCCACGTAGAGCGCACGCCTATGGCATTGAAGGAGAGCGGCTTTACGATGCACGGCTTGCAGATCTGGCTGGCCTCACCCAAGGACCATGAGCAGGGTCCAGGCCACTACAGCCATCACCCGGCGGCCACCTTGCCGGTCAGCGATAACCTTGGCGTGAAGATCCGGATGATTGCCGGGGCAGGCTTTTGCCTGGAGTCGCCGGTGCCAGTGCTGTCCCCTACGTTGTACGCGGAACTGAACCTGCAAACGGCGACCACACTGCTGATTCCCACCGAACATGAAGAGCGTGCGTTGTATGTCTTGAGCGGTGAAGCGCAGCTGAATGGCGACACGCTGGAGGTGAATTCGCTGGTGGTGTTGCCTGCGGGGGAAGAAATGACCCTGTTCGCCGAAAGCGACTGCCACGCCGTGTTGTTCGGCGGCGCGCCGCTGGACGGGCCACGGCGGATCAACTGGAATTTTGTGGCCAGCGATCCGGCGGCCATCGATGAAGCGCGGCGGCGCTGGGCGGCCGGGGATTGGCCGACAGTGCCGGGAGAAAGCGAGCGGATCGAACTGCCTTAGCTTTTCGATCGTTCCCACGCATCATCGTTCCCACGCTCTGCGTGGGAATGCAGCCCGTGACGCTCCGCGTCACTGGACGCAGAGCGTCCCTAGAGGCGTTCCCACGCAGAGCGTGGGAACGATCCGAAAATCAGTGGTCAGCCTTTAAACACTTCATCCAGCAAATTGTGCATCGACGTAAACGCCCGTGCAGCGATCTTCGCGTCGTACATCATCATGCCTGGCACATTGGCATGCGGATCGGTAAAGGAATGCACCGCCCCGCCGTAGCTCAGCAATTGCCAGTCCACACCCGCCGCATTCATTTCCGCTTCGAATGCCGGCAGTTGCTCCTTGGGCACCAATGGATCGGCGGCACCGTGCAGCACCAGCACCGAGCCCTTGATGTTTTTGGCATCCGCCGGATTTGGCGAGTCCAGCGTGCCATGGAACGACACCGCCGCTTTCAACGGTGCCCCCGTGCGTGCCAGGTCCAGGGCGCAGCAACCACCGAAGCAAAAACCGAATGCCGCCAGTTTCGAGGTATCGACCGCCACCTCGTCCTGATTTTTCAGTTGTTCAAACGCCGCCTGCAGGCGCTTGCGCAACAACGGACGGTCATGTTTGAGCGGCATCATCGCCGCGCCCGCCTCGTCGCCGTTCTGCGGGCGAACCGACTGACCGTACACATCCGCGATCAGCACCACGTACCCCTTGGACGCCACCGTCTTGGCAATCACTTCGGCCCCGGCGCTCACACCCATCCAGTTCGGCGCCATCAGCAAGCCCGGGCGCGGGCCTTTGTGGTCGGCGTCGAAAGCCAGGCGGCTTTCATACGAGTGGCCATCAATTTGATAAACGACTGTACGAACAGTGATTTGACTCATGACTCTCTCCCAGCAAAAGGCACCAGAATGAAAAAAACCCGCCGAAGCGGGTTTTTTTACAACGCAGTTAAACCGACAGTTCAACCAGCAGCTTGTTCAGACGGCGCACGTAGGCGGCCGGGTCTTTCAAGCTGTCACCGGCAGCCAGTGCCGCCTGATCGAAGAGAATGTGCGACAGGTCGCCGAAACGCTCCTCGCTCTGCTCGTTGTCGAGCTTCTCGATCAGTGGGTGGGCCGGGTTGAATTCGAAGATCGGCTTCGAGTCCGGAACCTTCTGACCGCTGGCTTCCAGGATCTGACGCATTTGCATGCCCAGGTCCTGCTCGCCGATGGCCAGAATCGCCGGGGAATCGGTCAAACGATGGGAAACCCGTACTTCAGCAACCGAGTCACCCAGTGCGGTTTTCAGACGTTCAACCAGACCTTCTTTGGACTTGGCGACTTCTTCTGCGGCTTTCTTGTCCTCTTCCGAGTCCAGATTGCCCAGGTCGAGGTCACCGCGCGCCACGTCAACGAAGCTCTTGCCGTCGAAGTCGTTGAGGTAGCTCATCAGCCACTCGTCGATACGATCGGTCAGCAGCAGCACTTCGATGCCTTTCTTGCGGAAGACTTCCAGGTGCGGGCTGTTTTTGACTTGCGCGTAGGTTTCGCCGGTCAGGTAGTAAATCTTGTCCTGACCTTCCTTGGCGCGAGCCAGGTATTCGGCCAGGCCAACCACTTGCTCGCCTTCCTCACCATTGGTCGAGGCGAAACGCAGCAAGCCAGCGATTTTCTCTTTGTTGGCGAAGTCTTCTGCCGGGCCTTCTTTCATGACCTGACCGAAGTTCTTCCAGAAGCTCTTGTATTGCTCAGGCTCGTTCTTCGCCAGTTTTTCCAGCATGTCCAGAACGCGCTTGGTCAGCGCCGACTTCATCGAATCGATGATCGGGTCTTTCTGCAGGATTTCCCGCGACACGTTCAGCGACAGGTCGTTGGAATCGACCACGCCTTTGATGAAGCGCAGATACAGCGGCAGGAACGACTCAGCCTGGTCCATCACGAACACGCGTTGCACGTACAGCTTCAGGCCTTTCGGCGCTTCACGCTGGTACAGATCGAACGGAGCACGGGCGGGCACGTACAGCAGCGAGCTGTATTCGAGCTTGCCTTCGACCTTGTTGTGGCTCCAGCTCAGYGGGTTCTCGAAATCGTGAGCGACGTGTTTGTAGAACTCCTGGTATTCCTCGTCTTTCACTTCAGTGCGAGGACGAGTCCACAGGGCGCTGGCACGGTTGACGGTTTCCCACTCAACGGCTGGCTGCTCTTCGCCTTCTGCGGCGGCCGCTTCCTTGGGCAACTCGATCGGCAGCGCGATGTGGTCGGAGTACTTCTTGATGATGTTGCGCAGACGCCAGCCATCGGCGAATTCGTCTTCACCGGACTTCAGGTGCAGGACGATGCGAGTGCCGCGCTCGGCTTTCTCAACGGTGGCGACTTCGAAATCGCCTTCGCCCTTGGACGACCAGTGCACGCCTTCGCTGGCCGCATCACCGGCACGACGGCTGAACACGTCGACTTTGTCGGCGACGATGAATGCAGAGTAGAAACCCACACCGAACTGGCCGATCAGGTGCGAATCTTTCTTCTGATCGCCGGACAGGTGTTTCATGAAATCGGCGGTACCGGATTTAGCGATAGTGCCCAGATGGGTGATCGCGTCTTCGCGGGTCATGCCAATGCCGTTGTCTTCGAGGGTGACGGTTTTGGCGTCTTTGTCGAAGCTCACACGGATTTTCAGTTCGGCGCCACCTTCCAGCAACTCAGGCTTGGACAGGGCTTCGAAACGTAATTTGTCGACAGCGTCAGAGGCGTTCGAGATCAATTCGCGAAGGAAAATTTCCTTGTTGGAATACAGCGAATGGATCATGAGGTGCAGCAGCTGCTTCACCTCGGTCTGGAAGCCCAGGGTTTCCTTTTGAGTTTCCACACTCATGGTCATCAAACTCCAATCAGATGGCTAAGCCGCGACCTTGAGGGTCGGCGGCGGGATGTCATCAGAGTTGGGGGCTGTGTTCAGGATTTCAAGGGCTCTTCAATTTTGAAATGCGCGCGGGCCGTGGCAATGGGCTCGGATTCGGTGCTTTGCCAGGCCGTCACGGCCACGTTGGCGACCCGGCGCCCCTGCCGGCAAACCTGACATTTGGCCCAGGTATCGCGAAACTGCCCGGCGCGCAGGTAGTCGAGGGAGAAGTCGATGATTTTCGGCACACCCGGTGAGCCGGTAAAAATCAGCAAGTGCAGCGCAGCCGAGAGTTCCATGAACCCGGCGATCACGCCGCCATGAATCGCCGGCAATAAAGGGTTGCCAATGTTGTCCTTGTTGGCCGGCAGGCGAAACAGCAGGTCATCCCCTACCCGCGAACATTCGACGCCGATCAGTTTGGCGTAAGGAATCAGGTGCAGCAGCGAGGCGTAGTCACCCTGCTCATGGGCCAGTTGAAGTTGTTCCTTGAAAGCGTCCGTCATTGCGCACCTCCGGCAATCGCGCCGCCAAAACTTTTGGTGCCCTTAATGCCTTTGCCCATGCGCATGAATGTACCGACAACATGAGCGATAGGTTGCTCGGGATCATCCTGATAGGCAAAGCCGCGAGCGAAGATCACGTCAGTGGTCACCCGATAGCATTGGGCAAAGCCGTAGACATCTTTATGTGGCTCGGCGGCATGCATGTAATCGATGCGCAAATCGAGGGTCGGGCAGACTTCGAATTCGGGCAGCACACACAGTGTCGACATACCGCACGCGGTATCCATCAACGATGTCAACGCCCCGCCATGAATGACCCCGGTTTCTGGATTCCCCACGATTTGCGGACTGTAAGGCAAGATGACCGTTAGTCCGTCACTGCTGGCGCTGTGAACCCGCAGCCCGAGGACCTGACAATGACGCAGCGCCGACAGGAATCGCGTCGCACGCTCAAAAACGGGGTTTTCGGCCATGTGTTTAAAACTCTTCTTAATGTTCGGTCAAAGTAGCTCGTCAGCGGGGAAAAGTTCCATCACCTAACAAACTTATATATCTGAACGAATTGAGGAACTTAACGCTATGGAGCGTGCTCGAAAGGCCAGTAGTTATTTCCATAAGGAGAAACACCCCATGCGTAAGACTTTAGCTATTGCCTTGATGTTGACCGCTACCCTCGGTCTCGCTGCCTGCGATAAAAAATCCGAGGACAAAGCTCAAGATGCTGCCAAACATGCTGAGCAAGCTCAGCAAGATATGAGCAAAGCTCAGGATAAAGTGAACGACGCGGCAAAAGAAAACGCCGAAGCTGCCAAAGCTCAGGCTGAATCGAACGAAGCTGCTGCAAAAGAAGCACCTAAAAACTAAAACAGTTTTTAGCGTGACAAAAGAAAACCCGCCAAGTGCGGGTTTTCTTTTATTTGTGATTTGCTGCGTTAGAGCAAAACGCTTCTAAAAGTCGGACTAATCATCAGTAACAACGAACAGACGAAACCCACAAACCAGACCAGACTGCGCTGCCAGGCCAAATCCCCCCAGTAACACAGCAAGTAAATAACCCGTGTGATCACAAAAATGATCGCCAACACATCGATCAACCATCCTGCAGTTTGTGTGGTATGCGCCATCAACACGCCCACCGCAAACAATATGAATGCCTCAAAACAGTTTTGATGCGCGGCCACCGCCCTGGCGCCGAAACCGGTAAGTTGTGCCTGTTGCTGGCGTGGCGAGTGATTGTTGTAACCACCCTGCTCTTTCATCGCCTTGGCCACCGGCATGCGGGCCACGTAAATCAGTAATGCGCTGATAAACACACACCAGAACGGAATACTCATCAAGCGGCCTCTTTGTTCGCCTCGGGCAAGGGGGCCTCTGTAGGGGTATAGACCATCACGTCGAGCACGTCGGAATGGAATTCCCGGCGATACAACACCAGCACCACGCCGGCACTCATCAACATGAACAACCACGGGCTGACAAACCAGGCCAGCATGGTCATGCCGAAGTAATAGGAACGCAGGCCAAAGTTGAACTGGTTCGCCGCCATCGAGATAACGCGAGCCGCTCGGGCAGCAAAGGCTTTGCGCTCCTGTTCGGACACATGGCGCTCACCCACCATCGGCGCCGAGCCAATCAGGATCGCCGCAAAGTTGTACTGACGCATGCACCAGCTGAACGTGAAGAACGCGTAGACAAACACCATTGCCAGGCACAGCAACTTGATTTCGGACATGCCCTGGGACGCCTGCTGCACCATCGGGATATCCGCCAGTAACGACACTGCTCTTTCGGAAGCACCGAGTACCGTCAAAATACCCGCCAGGATAATCAATGTGCTGGAGGCAAAGAACGAAGCGTTGCGCTCCAGGTTGCCGATCACACTGGCGTCGGCAATGCGGTTATCGCGCAGCAACATGCGACGCATCCAGTCTTCCCGGTAAAGGTGCAACACACTGGCCAGGCACGCGGTGTCGCGGCCCTTCCACGAGGCATAGCGGGTGTAACCACCCCAGCAGATGACAAACCAGAGCGCGGCGAGGATGTGGATCAGGTTGGCGTGGATGAACGACATGCAATTCCTTGTGAGACGTTGGCATTGGTAATCCCCGTAGGAGCAAGGCTTGCCCGCGATAGGGCCTTGGAAATCGCCATCGCGGGCAAGCCTTGCTCCTACAGGTAGTGCTTCGACGTTAGCTCAAGGAAAAAGACACTGCCTGACGCCCATAAAAAATGCCCCGTATCGATTGATACGGGGCATTTCTGTTTCAGCGTGACAGCCCGCTTGTGGCGGGCCATTGCGCGACTTAAGCCAGCACTTCTTCGCGCTTGCCCAGCAGACGATCGCAAACCACTGCGACGACCAGGGTCATGACCGATGGCACCAGCCACGCCAGGCCCTGCTCGCTCAGCGGCAAATGGGACAGCTGAGTCGGCATCCAGTCTGCCAGACCGGCGCCCTTGAGCGCGTCGATCAGGCCGAAGATGAACGACACCAGCATCACCGGACCGACAATGCGGCCCTGCTCATGCCAGAAGTCCTTGCAGAAGCTCAGCGCCACCAGGGCGATGCACGGCGGGTAAATCGCGGTCAGTACCGGGATCGAGAACGCAATCAGCTTGGTGAGTCCCAGGTTGGACACCAGCAAGGAGAACGCCGCCAGGATGATGACCAGGGTCTTGTAGGACAGTGGCAACACGCGGCTGAAGTACTCGGCGCAGGCACAGGTCAGGCCGACCGCCGTCACCAGGCAGGCCAGCGAGATCAGCACCGCCAGGAAACCACTGCCCAACGAACCGAAGGTGTGTTGAACGTAGGCGTGCAACACGGCCGCGCCGTTGGTTGCACCGGCGGCCACTTCATGGCTGCCCGAACCGAGGCGGAACAGGCTGACATAAACCAGCGCCAGGCCCACGCCGGCAATCAGGCCGGCAATGATCGCGTAACGGGTAATCAGCGCCGGCGATTCCACACCGCGGGAACGGATCGCGTTGACGATGACAATGCCAAACACCAGCGCGCCCAGGGTATCCATGGTCAAGTAACCATTGATGAAGCCCTGAGAGAACGGTGCCGCCACATATTCAGGCGTGGCCATGCCGATATCACCGGCAGGCAATGCAAACGCGGCGATACCAAGCGCGGCCAGGGCGATGATCTTCAGCGGCGCGAGGAAACGTCCGACGGTATCCAGCAAACGGCCCGGATAGAGCGAGATGAAGAACACCACAAGGAAGTACACGGCACTGTAGATAAACAACGCCAACGGGCTCTCGCCGGTCAACGGCGCCAGGCCTACTTCGAACGATACGGTAGCGGTACGTGGTGTCGCGAACAACGGGCCGACGGCGAGGTAGCACGCGGCAGCCAGCAGGCCACCGGCGATTTTGCCGATAGGACTGCTCAGGGCATCCATTGCCCCGCCGACTTTTGCCAGCGCAACCACCGTGACCACCGGCAAACCGACTGCGGTGATCAGAAAGCCCAGCGCCGCCATCCAGACATTAGGCCCGGACTGCAAACCGACGATAGGCGGGAAGATGATGTTGCCAGCCCCGACAAACAGGGCAAACGTCATAAAACCAAGTGCCAGGATGTCCTGGCCTTTCAACACTTTCATTAAGGAAATACCACACTACTGAATCGGAATTTAGAGAGGGACTTCCCTTGGGGGTGAGGGAAATGCTGTCGGTCCGTATAGGACTGACCCTTTAGCGCGTAGCAACCTTGTGGGACGCGGACGCAAAAATGGCGAGTAGCCTAACGAATTTGCCCGACAAACGCACTGTTAGAGGGCGAACTATCCGATACGCGACGTTTCTGTGTCGCGTTTATGCATGTAAATGGTGGATGCCTGTAAATCCGTCTTCGCGAGCAAGCCCGCTGCCACAAGACTTGGGGCGTTCAACCGATGATTGATCGTTCCTACGCAGAGCGTGGGGACGATCACCCGGAAACGACAAAGGCCACCCGAAGGTGGCCTTTGTTTGGTGAAGCGTGAATTAAGCGCGAGGCTTACTTCATCGCCCAACCGGTCAGCTCGGACAAAGCCTTGCCGATGTCTGCCAGCGAACGCACGGTTTTAACGCCTGCGTCTTCCAGGGCAGCAAACTTCTCGTCTGCAGTGCCTTTGCCGCCAGAG
Source organism: Pseudomonas sp. P1_F1_2 (assembly GCF_056405815.1). Classification (NCBI taxonomy): domain Bacteria; kingdom Pseudomonadati; phylum Pseudomonadota; class Gammaproteobacteria; order Pseudomonadales; family Pseudomonadaceae; genus Pseudomonas; species Pseudomonas sp. P1_F1_2. The sequence goes on from NZ_JBFUBK010000006.1 coordinate 60,295, forward strand.
ATGATTGCGCCAGCATGGCCCATGCGCTTGCCCGCAGGGGCAGTCACACCAGCGATGTAGGAAACAACCGGCTTGGTCACGTGTGCCTTGATGTAGGCAGCCGCTTCTTCTTCAGCCGAACCGCCGATCTCGCCGATCATCACGATCGCTTCGGTCTTCGGGTCTTCCTGGAACAGCTTCAGGATGTCGATGAAGTTCGAACCCGGGATCGGGTCACCACCGATGCCGACGCAAGTCGACTGACCGAAACCGGCGTCAGTAGTCTGCTTCACAGCTTCGTAGGTCAGGGTGCCGGAACGGGAAACGATACCGACCTTGCCTGGCAAGTGAATGTGACCTGGCATGATGCCGATCTTGCATTCGCCTGGAGTGATCACGCCTGGGCAGTTAGGGCCGATCAGGGTGATACCCAGCTCGTCGCACTTGACCTTGGCATCCAGCATGTCCAGGGTAGGAATGCCTTCAGTGATGCAAACGATCAGCTTGATGCCGCCGAATGCTGCTTCCAGGATGGAGTCCTTGCAGAAAGGAGCTGGAACGTAGATCACGCTGGCGGTGGCGCCAGTGGCAGCTACAGCATCTTTCACGGTGTTGAACACTGGCAGACCCAGGTGCTCGGTGCCGCCTTTACCCGGAGTTACGCCGCCAACCATCTTGGTGCCGTATTCGAGCGCTTGCTGGGTGTGGAAACTACCTTGCGAACCGGTAATACCCTGGCAGATAACTTTGGTGTCTTTATTGATCAGGACGCTCATTATTTGCCCTCCGCAGCTTTAACAACTTGTTGAGCAGCGTCGGTCAGGCTGGTAGCAGCGATGATGTTCAAACCGCTTTCTGCCAGTACTTTAGCGCCCAGCTCAGCGTTGTTGCCTTCAAGGCGAACAACAACCGGGATTTTCACGCCGACTTCTTTCACAGCGCCGATGATGCCTTCGGCAATCATGTCGCAACGAACGATGCCGCCGAAGATGTTAACCAATACTGCAGCGACGTTGGTGTCGGACAGAATGATCTTGAACGCTTCGGTAACGCGTTCTTTGGTAGCACCGCCGCCCACGTCGAGGAAGTTGGCTGGTTTGCCGCCATGCAGGTTGACGATGTCCATGGTACCCATGGCCAGGCCAGCACCGTTGACCATGCAACCGATGTTGCCTTCCAGTGCTACGTAGTTCAGTTCGAACTTGGCAGCGTGCGCTTCGCGCGGATCGTCTTGCGACGGATCGTGGAAAGTCTTCAGCTTAGGCTGACGGTACATGGCGTTGGCGTCGATGTTGATCTTGGCATCGAGGCAATGCAGATCGCCGTCAGCCTTGATCACCAGCGGGTTCACTTCCAGYAGAGCCAGGTCGTGATCCTTGAACAGCTTGGCCAGACCTACGAAGATCTTGGCGAACTGAGCAACCTGCTTGCCTTCCAGACCCAACTGGAATGCCAGCTCGCGACCCTGGAATGGCTGAGCGCCAACCAGTGGATCGATAGTGGCTTTCAGAATTTTTTCTGGAGTGTCGTGAGCGATTTTCTCGATGTCCACGCCACCTTCGGTGGAAGCCATGAACACGATACGACGGCTCGAACGGTCAACGACAGCGCCCAGGTACAGCTCTTTAGCGATATCAGTGCACGATTCAACCAGGATCTTGGTGACTGGCTGACCATTGGCGTCAGTCTGGTAAGTCACCAGACGCTTGCCCAGCCACTGCTGTGCGAATGCCTTAGCGTCTTCTTTGCTGCGAACCAGCTTTACGCCGCCCGCTTTACCGCGACCACCAGCGTGGACCTGGGCTTTGACAACCCACTCGGCGCCGCCGATTTTGTCGCAAGCTTCTGCTGCTGCTTCCGGGGTGTCTACTGCATAACCGGTGGAAACTGGCAGGCCGTATTCAGCGAACAGCTGCTTACCCTGATACTCGTGAAGATTCATGCTTATTACCGTCTTCGTTAGGTACTGCGCATTCGGTGCTGCACTCATTCAAGTGCCGCACCACCTGTGACTGCTGCTTGCGTAGCCTTTCCGGGCATCCGGTGCAGCTACGCAAGACTGCGTCCAGCGGATATTCCGCGGTGAGTCTTGCATGCAAGGCTCACGACGGGCCATTCCGCCGTGGTTTCTTATTGTCTTAACGCTTCTTGCGGTTGGCGATGTGGATGGCGCCGCCATTCACTGCCAGAGCAGCTTCGTGCAAGGCTTCAGACAGGGTCGGATGGGAGAAAACCATCATGCCCAGGTCTTCAGCGCTGGTGCCGAATTCCATACCGATCGCGCCCTGCTGAACCAGTTCTGCAGCGCTCGGGCCAATCACGTGGACGCCCAATACGCGGTCGGTCTTGGCATCGGCGATAACTTTTACGAAACCGCCGGTATCGTTGGCAGCCATGGCACGGCCACTGGCTGCGAACGGGAAGGTGCCAACGTTAACTTCAACGCCTTCTGCCTTCAAGGTCTGCTCGGTTTTGCCGACCCACGCGATTTCCGGGTGAGTATAAATAACAGACGGGATCAAATCATAGTTCATCTGGGCTTTGTGGCCCTTGATGCGCTCGACGACCATGATGCCCTCTTCCGAGGCCTTGTGTGCCAGCATCATGCCGCGAACCACGTCGCCGATAGCGTAAACGCCCGGTACGGTGGTGGCGCAGTGATCGTCAACGTGCACGAAACCGCGCTCGTCCAGGGTCACGCCGCAATCAGCGGACAGCAGATCAGTGGTCACTGGACGGCGACCAACGGCTACGATCAGCTTGTCAAAAGTGATGTTCTGCTCGCCTTTGGCATCGGTGTAGTTCACAACGACTTCGTCGCCGTTCACTTTGGAACCGGTAACGCGAGCGCCCAGTTTGATGTCCAGACCTTGTTTGGTCAGGGTTTTCAAAGCTTCTTTGGACACAGCAGCGTCGGCAGCCATCAGGAACGTGTCCAGGGCTTCCAGAACAGTGACTTCAGCGCCCAGACGGGACCATACCGAACCCAGTTCCAGACCGATCACGCCAGCGCCGATCACGCCAAGACGCTTAGGTACGGACTGGAATTCCAGTGCGCCAGTCGAATCGACGATCACATTCTGGTCAACCGGAGCTGGCGGAATGTCGATCGGACGCGAACCTGGAGCCAGGATCACGTTCTCGGCTTCAATGATTTCTACCGAACCGTCAGGCTTGGTGACTTCGACTTTCTTGCCGGCCAGCAGTTTGCCGTGGCCCTGGATCGAGGTCACGCCGTTAGCCTTGAACAGGGTGGCAACACCCGAGGTCAGGCCTTTGACGATGTTGGCTTTACGGCCGACCATTGCTGGCACGTCCATGGTCACGCCAGCGTGGTTGATACCGTGGATCGCGAAGCCGTCTTGGGCTTCGTGGAACTTCCAGGAGCTGTCCAGCAGCGCCTTGGATGGAATGCAGCCGACGTTCAGGCAAGTACCGCCGAGGGCCAGTTTGCCTTCCTTGTCGGTGTACTTCTCGATGCAGGCAGTGGTGAGACCCAGCTGGGCTGCTTTGATGGCAGCAACGTAGCCGCCAGGGCCCGCGCCGATCACTACTACGTCAAATTTCTGCGACATTCAAAAAATCCTCTTTTTTGCGGCAAGCTTGAAGCCGCAAGCCTCAAGCCAGACTGCCCTTTCGTGCAGCCTGGACCTTGAAACCTGCAGCCGCTTCTATCAGATATCCAGCAACAAACGAGCCGGGTCTTCCAGCAGGTTCTTGATGGTAACCAGGAAGGTCACAGCTTCTTTGCCATCGATCAGACGGTGATCGTAAGACAGAGCCAGGTACATCATCGGACGGATAACGACCTGACCGTTGATCGCCATAGGGCGCTGCAGAATGTTGTGCATGCCCAGGATAGCCGCTTGCGGCGGGTTGACGATCGGGGTCGACATCATCGAACCGAAGGTACCACCGTTGGTGATGGTGAACGTGCCGCCGGTCATTTCGTCCATCGACAGTTTGCCGTCACGAGCCTTCTTGCCGAAGGTGGCGATGCCGCCTTCGATTTCAGCCAGGCTCATCAGTTCGGCGTTACGCAGAACCGGTACAACCAGACCACGGTCGCTGGAAACAGCAACACCGACGTCGGCGTAGCCGTGGTAAACGATGTCGCCACCGTCGATCGACGCGTTGACAGCCGGGAAGCGTTTCAGCGCTTCGGTAGCGGCCTTGACGAAGAACGACATGAAGCCCAGGCGTACGCCGTTGTGGGACTTCTCGAACAGGTCCTTGTACTTCGAACGCAGGGCCATGACTTCAGTCATGTCGACTTCGTTGAAAGTGGTCAGCATCGCCATGTTCGACTGAGCTTCTACCAGGCGCTTGGCCACGGTAGCGCGAACGCGGGTCATCGGTACGCGCTTCTCGACGCGGTCGCCGGCGGCGAACACAGGAGCAGCGGCAGCCGGGGCAGCAGCCTTGGCAGGCGCGGCAGCCGGAGCGGCTTTCTTGGCAGCGACAGCGGCTACTACGTCTTCCTTGGTCACACGACCGCCTTTGCCGGTGCCGGCAACGGAAGCGATGTTGATGCCGTTTTCTTCAGCCAGCTTGCGAGCAGCCGGTGCAGCAACAGGATCGTCTTCGCCATCAGCAGCTGGAGCAGCCGCTTGTGCAGCGGCCGGAGCGGCAGCAGGAGCAGCGGCTGCAGCGCCGCCTTCTACGATGGAGCCCAGAACTTCGTCGGACAGGACGGTCTCGCCCTCGCCCTTGACGATTGCGCCCAACACGCCATCAGCGGTAGCCAGAACTTCCAGTACGACTTTGTCGGTTTCGATGTCGACGATCAGTTCGTCACGCTTGACGGCGTCGCCCGGTTGCTTGTGCCACGTGGCAACGGTGCCATCGGCAACCGATTCCGGGAAAGTGGGGGCTTTGATTTCGATAGCCATTATCTGTGAGTCCTTAAATTCGGTTTCAGGTGCGCGAAGGCGTTAAACAGTAAAGGCGTCTTGCAGCAGTTTTTCCTGCTGTTCGGCGTGCATCGATGCATAACCACATGCCGGTGCAGCAGAAGCCTCACGGCCCGCGTACTCGAGTACGAGAGACTTGTTGAGGGTACTGATGCTGCGACGCAAGTGGTGTTGGCTGCAGTACCAGGCACCCTGGTTCATCGGCTCTTCCTGACACCAAACGGCATGTTTGGCGTTGGTGTAAGGAGCCAGGACTTCTTTCAAGTCGTCCTCAGGGAATGGGTACAGCTGCTCGATACGCACGACGGCGATGTCGTCACGACCTTCGGCACGGCGTTTTTCCAACAGGTCGTAGTAGACCTTGCCGCTACACAGAACAATGCGCTCGACCTTTTTCGGATCTTGAGCATCGATTTCCGGGATCACGGTCTGGAACGAACCTTCGGCCAGATCTTCCAGCGTCGAGATGGCCAGTTTGTGGCGCAACAGCGACTTCGGAGTCAGAACGATCAATGGCTTGCGCAGCGGGCGAATGACCTGGCGACGCAGCAAGTGATAGATCTGAGCCGGCGTAGTCGGTACGGCTACCTGAATGTTGTGCTCGGCGCACAATTGCAGGTAACGCTCCAGACGTGCCGAGGAGTGCTCAGGACCCTGACCTTCGTAACCGTGCGGCAACAGCATGGTCAGACCGCAGAGACGGCCCCACTTGTGTTCGCCACTGGTGATGAACTGGTCGATAACCACCTGGGCACCGTTGGCGAAGTCGCCGAACTGGGCTTCCCAGATCACCAGCGCATCAGGCGTGGTGGTCGAGTAACCGTATTCGAACGCCAGTACGGCTTCTTCGGACAGGAACGAATCGTACAGGTCGAAACGTGGCTGGCCGTTGTACAGGTTTTGCAACGGGATGTAGGTACCCGCGTCTTTCTGGTTGTGCAAGACAGCGTGACGGTGCGAGAACGTACCGCGACCGATGTCCTGACCCGTCATGCGAATCGGGTGACCTTCGAACGCCAGGGTCGCGTACGCCATGGTTTCGGCGTAACCCCAGTTAATCGGCAGGCCGCCGGCTTGCATTTTCTGACGGTCTTCGTAGATTTTTGCGACCTGGCGCTGAACCACGAAACCTTCTGGAATTTCCAGCAGCTTGGCGGACAGTTCCTGTAGGGTCTTGAGGTCGAAACGAGTGTCGTGACGCGCAGTCCAGGCATGGCCCAGGTACGGACGCCAGTCCACGAACAGCTCTTTGTTCGGCTCTTTGACCAGGCTTTTTACAACATGCAGACCGTTGTCCAGTGCGTTGCGGTATTCGTCGATTTTCGACTGCACACGCTCTGCGTCCAGCACACCGCTCTGTGTCAGGCGATCGGCATACAGCTCACGGGTGGTGCGCTGTTTGGTGATCTGCTGATACATGATCGGCTGGGTGCCGCTTGGTTCGTCGGCCTCGTTGTGGCCGCGACGACGGTAGCAGACCAGGTCGATCACCACGTCACGCTTGAACTGCATGCGGTAGTCGATGGCCAGCTGGGTCACGAACAATACAGCTTCCGGATCATCACCATTCACATGGAGGATCGGTGCCTGGATCATTTTCGCAACGTCAGTCGCGTACTCGGTGGAACGCGAGTCCAGCGGGTTGCTGATGGTGAAACCGACCTGGTTGTTGATCACGATGTGCACGGTACCGCCGGTTTTGAAACCGCGGGTCTGCGACATCTGGAACGTTTCCATGACCACGCCTTGACCTGCGAACGCAGCGTCACCGTGGATGGAGATCGGCAGGACTTTTTCACCGGTAGGATCGTTACGACGGTCCTGACGGGCGCGAACCGACCCCTCGACCACCGGGGAAACGATTTCCAGGTGGGACGGGTTGAACGCCATGGCCAGGTGAACTTCACCGCCGGCGGTCATCACGTTGGACGAGAAGCCCTGGTGATATTTAACGTCACCAGAACCCAGCTCGACCTTCTTCTTGCCTTCGAACTCGTCGAACAGCTCGCGCGGGTTCTTGCCGAAGGTGTTGACCAGCACGTTAAGACGACCACGGTGGGCCATGCCGATGACGATTTCCTTGGTGCCGTAGGAGCCGGAACGCTGGATCAGTTCGTCGAGCATCGGAATCAGGCTTTCGCCGCCTTCCAGACCGAAACGCTTGGTACCCGGGTATTTGGTGCCCAGGTATTTTTCCAGGCCTTCGCCGGCGGTCACGCGCTCAAGCAAGTGGCTCTTGATGTCAGCGGAGTACGTCGGACGACCGCGCACGCTTTCCAGACGCTGCTGGAACCACTGGCGCTGCTCGGAATCGGTGATATGCGTAAATTCAGCGCCGATGGTGCGGCAATATGTCTGCTGCAACGCTTCGTGAATTTCGCGTAGGCTCGCCTCCTCTTTGCCGATGAACAGGTCGCCGGCACGGTAGGTCGTATCAAGATCGGCATTGGTCAAGCCGTAGTGATTGATTGACAGGTCTGCAGGTGCAGGACGCTGCCACAGCCCCAGCGGGTCAAGCTGGGCTGCCTGGTGGCCACGCATACGGTAGGCCTGGATCAATCGCAGCACTTCAACTTGCTTCTTCTCGTGCTCACTGCTCACGCTGCCGGCGGAAACCGGTTGGGCGCGGCGCTGGTTCTTTGCCAGCAAGACGAAATGATCGCGAATTGTGGAGTGCGAAACATCGGTGGCAGTGTTGCCGTCAGCAGGCAACTTCTGGAAGTAGGTGCGCCACTCTTCTGGCACAGCGTTAGGGTCGTGCAGGTAGAGCTCGTAAAGCTCTTCCACATAGGCAGCGTTACTACCGGACAGGTAGGCGCTGTTCCACATGCGCTGCATCACGCTTTCTTGCATGCTTGGTCACCCTCGGTTAGGGGAACACCACCGGCGTCGACACCGAGCAAACTTGCAGAAGTCCGAATGCAGCGACCAAAACAAGCCACTTAGGATCACGCTGATAGTCCGGGTACCAGCCCGGATGCCCCTGCTTGTCTCATTTCTTCAAAATAAGAGCTGCAGCTTTGTGAGCTGCTGCTCAGGTTAAAACTACGGCGCCGGTTGAAGCCTGCGCCGTAGCATCTACGGGTACAGCGGTCTTACGGGTACAACAGCTGAATCACACGCCGCTTTGCAGAAGCATGTTACGAATGTGACCGATGGCCTTAGTCGGGTTCAGGCCTTTCGGACAAACGTTGACGCAGTTCATGATCCCGCGGCAGCGGAATACGCTGAACGGGTCATCCAGCGAAGCCAGACGCTCGGAAGTCTTGGTGTCGCGGCTGTCTGCCAGGAAGCGATAAGCTTGCAGCAGAGCAGCTGGACCCAGGAACTTGTCCGGGTTCCACCAGAAGGACGGGCAAGAAGTCGAGCAGCAAGCGCACAGGATGCACTCGTACAGACCGTCAAGCTTTTCACGCTCTTCAGGGGACTGCAGACGCTCGATGGCCGGAGCCGGCGTGTCGTTCTGCAGGTAAGGCTTAACCTTCTCGTATTGCTTGTAGAAGATGCTCATATCGACGACCAGGTCACGGATAACCGGCAAACCTGGCAGAGGACGAACGATCAACTTGTTACCTTTTACGACGGCGGACAGCGGCGTAACGCACGCCAGACCGTTTTTGCCGTTGATGTTCATGCCGTCGGAACCGCATACACCTTCACGGCAAGAGCGACGATAGGAGAAACCTTCGTCCTGCTCTTTGATCAGGGCCAGCACGTCCAGCACCATCAGGTCTTTACCACCGGTATCGACCGAGAATTCCTGCATGAACGGCGCGGCGTCCTGATCAGGGTTGTAACGATAAACGCTGACTTTCAACATGGCGGCCACCCTTAATAAGTCCGAATCTTAGGTTCAAAAGTCGGAACAGTCTTCGGCGAGAAGTTCACAGCACGCTTGGTCACGCGCTTGTCACCCGGGAAGTACAGGGTGTGGCACAGCCAGTTTTCGTCGTCACGGTCTTCGAAGTCTTCACGGGCGTGAGCACCGCGGGACTCTTTACGTACTTCGGCAGCGATGGCAGTAGCTTCAGCCACTTCCAGCAGGTTCTGCAGCTCCAGAGCTTCGATACGTGCAGTGTTGAACGCCTGCGACTTATCGTTGATCTTGACGTTGGCGATGCGCTTGCGCAGGTCAGCCAGCTGGGCAATACCCTTCTGCATGTATTCGCCAGTACGGAATACACCGAAGTAGTTCTGCATGCAGTTTTGCAGCTCGCGACGCAGGGTTGCCACGTCTTCGCCTTCGGTACGCTCGTTCAAAGCAGACAGACGCGCCAGGGCCGCATTGATGTCGGCGTCGGTGGCGTCGTCGTATTCGATACCGTCGGTCAGTGCTTTTTCCAGGTGCAGGCCGGCAGCGCGGCCGAATACCACCAGGTCGAGCAACGAGTTGCCGCCCAGACGGTTGGCACCGTGAACCGATACGCACGCCACTTCACCCACTGCGAACAGGCCAGGGATGATTTCGTCGACGCCTTCGTCGTTCTGGGTGATTGCCTGACCGTGAATGTTGGTCGGAACGCCGCCCATCATATAGTGGCAAGTCGGAACAACCGGAACCGGAGCAACAACCGGGTCAACGTGAGCGAAAGTCTTGGACAGTTCGCAGATACCTGGCAGACGGCTGTGCAGCACTTCCTCGCCCAAGTGGTCGAGTTTGAGCATTACGTGGTCGCCATTCGGGCCGCAGCCGTTACCAGCGATGATTTCCTTAACCATCGAACGGGCAACAACGTCACGACCTGCAAGGTCTTTGGCGTTCGGAGCATAACGCTCCATGAAACGCTCGCCGTGCTTGTTGATCAGGTAACCACCTTCACCACGGCAACCCTCGGTAACCAGTACACCAGCGCCGGCGATACCGGTCGGGTGGAACTGCCACATTTCAATGTCTTGTACCGGCACGCCAGCACGCAGAGCCATGCCGACGCCGTCACCGGTGTTGATCAGGGCGTTGGTGGTGGACGCGTAGATACGACCTGCACCGCCGGTAGCCAGTACGGTGGCCTTGGCACGGATGTAGGTGGTTTCGCCGGTTTCGATGCAGATGGCGATCACGCCGACGAACTCGCCTTCGCCGTTCTTCACCAGATCGACAGCGTAGTACTCGTTCAGGAACACGGTACCGGCTTTCAGGTTGCCCTGATAAAGGGTGTGCAGCAGCGCGTGACCGGTACGGTCGGACGCAGCGCAAGTACGAGCAGCCTGCCCGCCTTTACCGTAATCCTTCGACTGACCGCCGAATGGACGCTGGTAGATACGACCTTGCTCGGTACGCGAGAATGGCATGCCCATGTGGTCCAGCTCGTAAACGGCAGCCGGGCCTTCCTGACACATGTACTCGATAGCGTCCTGGTCACCGATGTAGTCGGAACCCTTGACGGTATCGTACATGTGCCAGCGCCAGTCATCGTTCGGATCAGCCGAAGCGATGGCGCAGGTGATGCCACCCTGGGCAGATACAGTGTGCGAACGGGTCGGGAAAACCTTGGTGATCACGGCAGTCTTGTGACCGCCCTGCGCCAGTTGCAGCGCAGCGCGCATGCCGGCACCGCCACCACCAATGATGATGGCGTCGAAAGAAATCGTTGGAATGTTAGCCATGAATCAGATACCCCAGAGAATCTGCACACCCCAGACGAAGTAAGCGAACATCGCAACGCCGCATACTGCCTGGAAAAGGAAACGTACTGCAGTCGCGGACTTGCCCAGCGCCATTGGCGTCAGGTAGTCGGTCGCGATGGTCCACATGCCGACCCAGGCGTGAGCGCCCAGGGCCACAAGGGCCAGCAGACTGAAGATACGCATCCCGTTGTGGGCGAACAGGCCATGCCATTGGCCGTAGCCAATGCCCGGATTCGCCGCGAGGTATCCGATCAGGAAGATGAAATAAGCCGCGAGAACAACCGCAGACACACGTTGTGCCATCCAGTCATAGAGGCCCGAACRCGAAAGGTTCGTAACGCTGGTTACCATATCCAAACTCCTGCCAGAACGATCAACACCACGGAAACGGCGATGATAATTTTCGAGCCCAGGCGGCCGCCTTCAAGCGTCTCGCCGATGCCCATATCCATGATCAAGTGGCGCACACCGGCTACCAGGTGATACAGAAGAGCGGACAGGAGGCCCCATGCTACGAACTTGGCCAGCGGGCTGGTCAAGCATGCCTTCACCTCGGCAAAACCTTCCTCGGAACCCAGGGATTTGCCCAATGCATAAAGCATGAAGCCAAGGCCCAGGAAGAGGATGATGCCGGAAACACGGTGAAGAAACGACGTAACGCCGGTGATGGGGAGTTTGATGGTCCTTAGGTCTAGGTTTACAGGTCGTTGGCTTTTCACGGCTTTTTTTTCACACTGAAGAGCCCCTAACAATCAGGGCAAAGTTGTTGGGGAGTGCACTGGTCAGGTAACCACCACCCAGGGATGCGACCCCCAATAAAGCAGGCCCAAAAGCCCCTGGCGGTCGGTGGCCGAGTATAGACAGTTAGGCTACTAATGACAACGCGTTCACCTTCCCCTAATAGCTGATTGCACAAGTTGGATAAAAGGCGTAAATGGCAGTCAATTTCGAGGAAAAAGTCCGGTTAAAGCCTTCTGGAGCAAGACTTTAGGCAAATTGACATTCGAATTTATCTCACTATAGTGGTGCGGGCCCTGCGTGGGGGGTCTGTCTGATGATTTCAAGCATAAATAGGAGGCCACATGGCTGACAAAAAAGCGCAGTTGATCATCGAGGGCGCAGCCCCCGTCGAGCTGCCCATTTTAACCGGCACCGTTGGTCCCGATGTTATCGATGTTCGGGGCCTGACGGCCACGGGCCGTTTCACCTTTGACCCTGGTTTCATGTCGACAGCCTCCTGCGAGTCGAAGATCACCTATATCGACGGCGACAACGGCATCCTGCTGCACCGCGGTTACCCGATCGAACAACTGGCTGAAAAGTCGGACTACCTGGAAACCTGCTACCTGCTGCTCAACGGYGAATTGCCSACCGCWGAACAGAAGGCCCAGTTCGTCAGYACCGTSAAGAACCACACCATGGTTCACGAGCAGTTGAAGACCTTCTTCAACGGCTTCCGTCGCGACGCCCACCCAATGGCCGTCATGTGCGGTGTAGTCGGCGCGCTTTCCGCCTTCTACCACGACTCCCTCGACATCAATAACCCRCAGCATCGCGAAATCTCTGCGATCCGCCTGGTTGCCAAGATGCCGACCCTGGCAGCAATGGTTTACAAGTACTCCATGGGCCAACCCATGATGTACCCGCGCAACGACCTGACGTACGCGGAAAACTTCCTGCACATGATGTTCAACACCCCGTGCGAGATCAAACCGATCAGCCCGGTGCTCGCCAAGGCCATGGACCGGATTTTCATCCTCCATGCCGACCACGAGCAGAACGCATCGACATCTACGGTACGCCTGGCCGGTTCTTCGGGTGCCAACCCGTTCGCCTGTATCGCCGCCGGCATCGCTGCACTGTGGGGCCCTGCCCACGGCGGTGCGAACGAAGCCGTTCTGACCATGCTGGATGAAATTGGCGATGTATCGAACATCGACAAGTACATCGCCAAGGCCAAGGACAAGAACGATCCGTTCAAATTGATGGGCTTCGGTCACCGGGTTTACAAAAACCGCGACCCACGCGCCACCGTGATGAAGCAGACCTGCGACGAAGTACTGAAAGAACTGGGCATCAAGAACGACAAGCAGCTCGAACTGGCCATGCGCCTGGAAGAGATCGCCCTGACCGACCCGTACTTTATCGAACGCTCGCTGTACCCGAACGTCGACTTCTACTCGGGGATCATCCTCAAGGCGATCGGCATTCCAACCAGCATGTTCACCGTTATCTTCGCCCTGGCGCGGACTGTTGGCTGGATCTCCCACTGGAAAGAAATGCTCTCCAGCCCGTACAAGATTGGCCGCCCGCGCCAGCTGTACACCGGCTACGAGTCGCGTGACATCACCAAGCTGGAAGACCGCAAATAAGACCTGTCTTGCGATAACGTCTTAACTGCACCGGAAACGGCCTCTATTTATATAGAGGCCGTTTTTGTTTGTGCGCTTTGAAAGTCCTCATCCCACCACCCTCCTCGCCGCGCCGGAAAAAGCGGGACGCAGAGCATCCCCGGCAGCATTCCCACGCAGAGCGTGGGAACGATCATCCTACACATCTGTTAGAGATGGGTCGGCTGGCAGGCCGCCATCGCCGGCAAGCCATGCTCCTACAGGGAATGAGTACATCTGCAAAAGGCTGGCCGGCTGTCAGGCCGCAATCGCGGGCAAGCCCGGCTCCTACAGGGAATGAGTACATCTGCAAAAGGCTGGTCGGCTGGCAGGCCGCCATCGCGGGCAAGCCCGCTCCCACAAAAAGCAAAACAACACACATCCGCTGTTGCCCCTCACCACTCATCAGGCCGAGCGTTAGCTCGCCTACAGCTTTTGATCTTGATCCACCCGCCCCTTCGGGAGGCTGAGTAGAGGTGTTCATCCGGGGAGTGGCGCGCAGCGCCGTTCGACGCAGTCGAACACGCTGCATGTAGGTCGAAGCGAAGCCGACCGGAGGGCAGTGTCCCCGGAGGGATACCGGAGCGAAGGAACGCCGAGCCTTAGCGAGGGGCCGGACGCTCGGGGCGAGCGCTTTTGGTTACTTTTAAGGCGTTTGTTAAAAGTGACTCGCCGTAAGGGCGAAACCCTAAGCCGCCATTACCGCAGCAACGGATATGTACTCAACCAACCAAAACACAGGCCGGCTATCAGGCCGCCTCGACAAAAAACCAAATTCAGACCGATAACCGCCCAATAAAAAATGCCCCGATCTCTCGACCAGGGCATTTCATATTTAACGCAACTTACATAAATACCACTGAAACCTTAGTGCGCAACCGCCCCACTCGCCCCCAACCCAGTCTGCGAACGAACAAACTGCGGGAAGAACAGCGCACGCTCATTGTCAGCTGCGGTCGATTTGTCAGTAACCGAGAAGAACCAGATACCGACAAACGCAATCGCCATCGAGAACAGTGCAGGGTACTCATACGGGAAGATCGCCTTCTCGTGATGCAGGATCTGCACCCAAATGGTTGGCCCAAGCACCATCAAGCCCACAGCGCTGACCAGCCCCAACCAGCCGCCAATCATCGCACCGCGCGTGGTCAGCTTCTTCCAGTACATGGAAAGCAGCAGCACCGGGAAGTTACAGCTCGCCGCGATGGAGAACGCCAGGCCCACCATGAAGGCGATGTTCTGGCTTTCGAACAGAATGCCCAGGCCGATCGCCAACACACCGAGTGCGATGGTGGTGATTTTCGAGACGCGGATTTCATCCTTGTCGTTAGCCTTGCCCTTCTTGATCACACTGGCGTACAGGTCGTGAGACACCGCAGTAGCACCGGCCAGAGTCAAACCAGCCACTACAGCCAGAATGGTTGCAAACGCGACCGCCGAGATAAAGCCCAGGAAAATACTGCCACCCACCGCGTTGGCCAAGTGCACCGCCGCCATGTTGTTACCGCCCAACAGTGCGCCAGCCGCATCTTTAAAGGCCGGGTTGGTGCTGACCAGCAAGATCGCGCCGAAGCCGATGATGAAGGTCAGGATGTAGAAGTAACCAATGAAGCCGGTTGCGTACAGCACGCTCTTGCGAGCTTCTTTCGCGTCACTCACGGTGAAGAAGCGCATCAGAATGTGCGGCAGGCCAGCGGTACCGAACATCAGCGCAAGCCCTAAGGAGAATGCCGAGATCGGGTCTTTCACGAGGCCGCCTGGGCTCATGATCGCTTCACCTTTAGGGTGAACCTTGATCGCCTCGGAAAACAGCGTGCTGAAGTCGAAGTTGACGTGCTTCATCACCATCAGTGCCATGAACGAGGCACCGGACAGCAGCAKCACMGCCTTGATGATCTGAACCCAKGTGGTCGCCAGCATGCCGCCAAACAACACATACAGGCACATCAGGATGCCGACCAGAATCACCGCAACGTAGTAGTCGAGACCGAAAAGCAGCTGGATCARCTTGCCGGCACCCACCATTTGCGCGATCAGGTAGAACGCCACCACCACCAGCGAGCCGCAAGCAGACAGCGTGCGGATCTGGGTTTGCCCCAGGCGATAGGACGCCACGTCGGCAAAGGTGTATTTACCCAGGTTACGCAGGCGCTCGGCGATCAGGAACAGAATGATCGGCCAGCCTACCAGGAAGCCGATCGAGTAGATCAGGCCGTCGTAGCCGGAGGTGAATACCAGGGCGGAAATCCCCAGGAAGGACGCCGCGGACATGTAGTCACCGGCAATCGCCAGACCGTTCTGGAAACCGGTGATCTTGCCGCCCGCCGCATAATAGTCGGCAGCAGAATTATTGCGCTTGGAAGCCCAATAGGTGATGCACAGGGTCAAACCGACAAACGCCACGAACATCAAAATGGCGGAAACGTTGAGCGGTTGTTTATGCACTTCGCCGGTCAGGGCTTCACCCGCCCAAACGGCCGGGGCAAAGGCTGCGATGCTCAATAGAGCCATTAGACGCCGGATCATTGCTGAGCCTCCTTGAGAATCGCATTGTTCAGGTCGTCGAATTCGCCATTGGCGCGTCGTACGTAGATTGCAGTCAGGACAAAGGCCGAGACAATCAGCCCGACACCAATGGGTATCCCCCAGGTAATCGAAGACTCAGGGGTGATTTTCGCCCCCAGCACCTGCGGCCCGTAAGCAATCAAAAGGATGAATCCGGAGTAAAGCCCAAGCATGATTGCCGAAAGAATCCAGGCGAATCGCTCCCTCTTGCTGACCAGCTCCTTGAAGCGCGGGCTGTTTTGAATCGAGAGGTAAATGCTGTCGTTCATTGTTTTTATCCTCGCAGCACAGATTATTGTTAGAACGTTATCCACTCTATGCGGCTGCGATACAGGTTCCAGACGACCTTAGTATTAGAACGACATGACTGTTTTGTTTCCTGTAGGAGCCCGGCTTGCCGGCGATGGCGATTTTGAGACCGCCATCGCAGGCAAGCCGGGCTCCTACAGAAACGCAAAAGGCCGCTTGGCGGTTATGCCAAGCGGCCTTCAGAAGTGCTGACCAGACGCGTCAAATCAAATCATTTGGTCCAGTCGGCAACACGTTCCGGGTGTTTGGCCACCCAATCCTTCGCCGCGGCTTCCGGCTTGGCACCATCCTGGATTGCCAGCATGACTTCGCCGATTTCATCTTTCGACGCCCACTGGAAGTTCTTCAGGAACTTGGCCACTTCCGGTGCCTTGGTGGCGAGTTCTTTGCTGCCGATGCTGTTTACGGTTTCAGCGGCGCCATAAACGCCTTTCGGATCTTCCAGGAAGCGCAGCTTCCACTTGGCGAACATCCAGTGCGGCACCCATCCGGTCACGGCAATGGATTCGTTTTTCTTCTCGGCACGGGTCAGCTCGGCAATCATGCCGGCGCCGGAACTGGCCTTGAGTTGATACCCGGTCAGGTCGTAGTCCTTGATTGCCTGTTCGGTCTTGAGCATCACGCCTGAACCGGCGTCGATGCCGACAATGCGGTTTTTGAAGCTGTCGTCGGTTTTCAGATCGCCGACGGTTTTGGCTTTGACGTACTCCGGCACGATCAGGCCGATTTTTGCGTCTTTGAAGTTCGGACCGTAATCGACGACCTGATCCTTGTTCTTGGTCCAGTAATCACCGTGTGTCACCGGCAACCAGGCCGACAGCATGGCATCGAGTTTGCCCGTGGCCACACCCTGCCACATGATCCCGGTCGCGACGGCTTGCAGTTTCACGTCATAACCCAGTTTCTGTTTGATCACTTCAGCCGCTACGTGGGTCGTCGCGACGCTGTCGGACCAACCGTCAACGTAACCGATGCTCAGGGTTTTGCTCTCGGCATTGGCCATGGTGGAGCCAATCGCAAGCACCAGAGCGGCACCTGCACCTAAAAGTCGTCGCATCTTCATCGTTACTTCCCCGAAAGTGCTGCGCTCGACGGATGCCGAGTCGCGTCAACGTATTGTTATGGTGCACAGCGCCCTCATCACGCCCACCGCAAACTCGTTCGAACATCAGCGTGATTTATCTATGAGAGCACTGATGCTTCGATAATCAACCTCGCGACAATAGCGACCTGCTCTGCCAGCGACATCAAGGCATCGAGAAACGACATCAGAACGCCATTAATCTTGAGCGGCGCAAACGCCTCGGTCGTCCCGCCCGAACTTTGCATGTCAAAACCATGCAGGCCACCTGAGCCGGGAGAAATGCAGGTAACATGCGCGGCTTTGCTCTCAGACGGCCTGACCATGCCCGCGACATCACGCTTTCCTTTTTTTGCTTACCTGTTCGCCTGTCTGCTGGGGTTGTTTGCCTTCGGCGGCTTTTGGTACGGCCTCGGCAAACCGGTGATTCTGCCGGACGTGGCCAGCGCGACACACAAACTGCAATGCGCCTCCTACACCCCGTTCGACAAAGATCAATCGCCGTTCGATGTGCCGTTCAAGTTGCGTCCGGAACGCATGGACGCCGACCTCGCGCTGCTGGCCAAAAGCTTCGAATGCATCCGCACCTATTCCATGACCGGCCTCGAGGCCCTGCCCGACCTGGCGCGCAAACATGGCTTGAAACTGATGATCGGCGCCTGGGTCAACAGCAACCCGGTGGACACCGAGAAAGAAGTCGACCTGCTGATCGCCTCGGCCAATGCCAACGCCGACGTGGTGACCTCGGTCATCGTCGGCAATGAAACCTTGCTGCGCAAAGAAGTCACCGGCGCGCAGCTGGCCAGGCTTATCAACAAGGTCAAAAGTCAGGTCAAGCAGCCGGTCACTTACGCCGACGTCTGGGAGTTCTGGCTCAAGCACCCGGAAATCGCCCCGGCGGTGGACTTCCTGACCATCCACTTACTGCCGTACTGGGAAGATGATCCCTCGAACATCGACGCGGCCCTGCAACATGTGGCCGAAGTGCGCCAGGTTTTCGGCAACAAGTTCGCGCCCAAAGACGTGATGATTGGCGAAACCGGTTGGCCGAGCGAAGGCCGCCAACGGGAAACCGCCCTGCCGAGCCGGGTCAATGAAGCCAAGTTCATTCGCGGTTTTGTCGTGATGGCAGAACAGCATGGCTGGCATTACAACCTGATCGAAGCCTTCGACCAGCCATGGAAACGTGCCAGCGAAGGTGCGGTCGGTGGCTACTGGGGATTGTTTGACGCTGATCGCCAGGACAAGGGCGTGCTCGCAGGCCCGGTGTCGAACGTGCCGTACTGGTCGCAGTGGCTGGCGGTGGGCGTGGTGATTTTTTTCGGCACGTTGATGCTTGGCGGTCGCGTTCGCAGCACTCGCGCCGCGTTGGTACTGCCACTGCTCGGCGCACTGGCGGCTTGTTCGATTGGCGCGTGGGGTGATCTGGCTCGCGTCACCACACGGTTTGCCAGCGAATGGCTGTGGGTGGCGCTGCTGACGGCGTTGAATTTGCTGGTGTTGACCCATGCCGCACTGACGCTGAGCGCCCGCACGGGTTGGCGTGAGCGCGCCTTCAATGCGCTGGAGCGCCGGGCTGGCTGGTTACTCGCGGCGGCAGGATTTGCCGCCGCGGTGATGATGCTGGAACTGGTGTTCGATCCGCGCTATCGCAGCTTCCCGAGTGTCGCGTTCATCCTGCCGGCGTTGGTTTACCTGTGCCGCCCGGTGAGCGTGCCACGTCGCGAGATTGCGTTGCTGACCTTCATCATCGGGGCTGGCATTGCGCCGCAGTTGTTCCGTGAAGGTTTACACAACCAGCAAGCCTGGGGCTGGGCGCTGGTGAGCGGGCTGATGGTTGCAGCGTTATGGCGCAGTTTGCGGGTTCGCAACAGGTAAACGTCGGCGAAGCTTCTGGCCTCATCGCGGGCAAGCCACGCTCCCACAGGACTCTGCAGCGAATGCAGCATTTGTGTACGACAAAATCCCTGTGGGAGCGGGCTTGCCCGCGATGACGATTTATCAGGCGCTACGAGAAGCCCGAACCAACCGCAAACCCGCAATCACCACCGCAAAAACAGCCAGCGTCGTGTTGTACAACGCCAGTGCCGGGAACCCGAACACCAGCGCCAGCACCGCCAGCCACCAACCTGCCCGGCCCGGCAGCACGAAGCCAAGCACCGCTGCCGAAATCGCCGCCCAGCCCAGCACGTTGAAGTGAATCATCAAGCCCAGATTCGAACGCACCCCACATTCCCAGCGGTTAGCCTCGTCCACGCAGATGCCCACCCACTGCCCATCCTCCATGAAGCCATAACGCGCGCCGTAACTGGCGGCCAGCCATAAAGGCAGCAAAACGAGCAGCAAAAACACGGGCAGACGGCGGGACATGAAACACTCCAATAGGGGAAAACGGCGGCCAGCTTAATCCCCCGACAGCGGTATGCAAACGCGAGCAACAGATAATTGGTAAGGAAACCGCTGCAAAGTGTATCGTCCAGCTACTATTACCCGAAAATAAGCCTCTTTGGTGCCGATGCGTGGCACTTTGGCGCAATACAAGTGGTCTTAGCCTGCGAACTTTATTCAGCACCTTCTTCTAAGGGATCTAGTCATGCTCCGTTCCTTGCGCTTCGCCGCCCTGTTTTGCGGCCTTATATTGAGTGCGTCCGCACTGGCAGTCGATATCGACGCCGCCAGTTATGGCTACCCCTTGACCAACCCGTTCGAGGCGACCATCGCAACGACACCTCCGGACCTGCGTCCGGAATTGCCGCTGGACGACGACATCAATCAGCGGGATGAAACCATCACGCTACGCCCGGAGCGCGCCTTCGAACTGCCAGACAACTTCTGGGCCGTGAAGAAGCTGACCTACCGCATCGCTACGCAAGATAAAGCCGCACCGCTGATCTTCCTGATTGCCGGCACCGGTGCCCGTTATGACAGCACCCTCAACGAATACCTGAAAAAGCTCTACTACCAGGCCGGCTATCACGTGGTGCAACTCTCGTCGCCGACCAGTTTCGACTTCATCGCCGCCGCCTCTCGCTTCGCCACCCCCGGCATAACCAAGGAAGATGCCGAAGACATGTATCGAGTGATGCAGGCCGTGCGGGCACAAAACCCGAATCTGCCGGTCACCGATTACTACCTGACCGGTTACAGCCTGGGCGCCCTCGACGCGGCGTTTGTCGCGCATCTGGACGAAACCCGCCGCAGTTTCAACTTCAAGAAAGTCTTGCTGCTCAACCCGCCAGTCAACCTGTACACCTCGATCACCAACCTGGACAAACTGGTCCAGACAGAGGTCAAGGGCATCACCAGCAGCACTACGTTTTATGAGCTGGTGTTGAACAAGCTGACCCGCTACTTCCAGCAGAAAGGCTACATCGACCTCAACGATGCCCTGCTCTACGACTTCCAGCAGTCCAAGCAACACCTGACCAACGAACAGATGGCCATGCTGATCGGCACTTCATTCCGTTTCTCGGCTGCCGACATTGCCTTCACCTCGGACCTGATCAACCGTCGCGGCCTGATTACGCCGCCGAAATTCCCGATCACCGAAGGCACCAGCCTCACGCCGTTTCTCAAGCGTGCGCTGCAATGCGACTTCGACTGCTACATCACCGAACAGGTCATTCCGATGTGGCGTGCCCGCACTGACGGCGGCAGCCTGCTGCAACTGATCGACCAGGTCAGCCTGTATGCGCTCAAGGACTACCTGCACGACAGCCCGAAAATCGCTGTGATGCACAACGCCGACGACGTGATCCTGGGCCCGGGCGACCTCGGTTTCCTGCGCAAGACCTTCGGCGATCGCTTGACCGTTTATCCACTCGGCGGCCATTGCGGCAACCTTAACTACCGCGTCAACAGCGACGCCATGCTGGAGTTCTTCCGTGGCTAAATATCTCCTGCTTATCGCTGCGTTACTCTGTGCAGGCGTCGCCAATGCCGACAACAGCAAAGCCAACGCCCCCGTCGTGATCGACAATGACGGCTTCAAGGAGCCGCTGAGCAAACTCAAGTTCAACCCCGGGCTGGACCAGCGCGAGTTCGAACGCTCGACGCTCAACGCACTGGCCGTCTATGACCCGCTGGAAGAGTGGAACCGCCGGGTGTATCACTTCAACTACCGCTTCGACCAATGGGTGTTCCTGCCCGTGGTCGACGGCTATCGCTACGTCACGCCAAGCTTCCTGCGTACCGGCGTGAGCAACTTCTTCAACAACCTCGGCGACGTGCCGAACCTGGTGAACAGCCTGCTGCAACTCAAGGGCAAGCGTTCGATGGAAACCTCTGCGCGCCTGCTGCTCAACACCACCATCGGCATCGCCGGCCTGTGGGACCCGGCCACCGCCATGGGCCTGCCGCGCCAGAACGAAGACTTCGGCCAGACCCTGGGCTTCTACGGTGTACCAGGCGGCGCCTACTTCGTCTTGCCAATTCTCGGGCCGTCCAACATCCGCGACACCGGCGGCCTGGCAGTCGACTTCACCGTAGAGTCGGCGATCAACTACCTGAACGTCTCCGAAGTCAGCTCCAATCATCCTGAAGTGTGGATCCTGCGCGGCATCGACAAACGCAACCAGACCCGCTTCCGCTATGGCCAGCTGAACTCGCCGTTCGAGTACGAGAAAGTGCGTTACGTGTATACCGAGTCACGTAAGTTGCAGATCGCCGAGTAATTCCGGCGGCAACAAAAAAGGCCATTCGATGTGAGTCGAATGGCCTTTTTTTATTCAATCACCCATGGATGACTTGCGATTGTTGGGGATCTGCGCCGTAGTCATTTTCACCCTTGGTTCCTCGGGTCCCCATAGATATCAAAACCAAAAGCGGGCCAATGAAAGGGATAAGTATCCATAGAAAGTTAACCCCTCCTTTGTTCAAATCATGATATCGCCGCCATGTAACCGCCAACCGAGGGCAAATAGTGCACACCGAATACACCGGAAGGAGCAGCAAGTAGACTCGTTCTTCGAGTAAACCCGACCACAATCCAAAAGCCAACCAGCATAGAACCAAGCAATTTTCGACTAGAGTAAACATCCAATACTCTTTCCTGCCGGCCCTACCTTGAAACGTTGCGTATTTCCCCAGCACCTGCAAATACCACTTCATCCCTAAACCCTTTAGCTTCTGGAAAATCCATTCAGGCTATTGCAGCCCAAACAGGGGAGCGAAGTTTACGAGAACCTCAAAAATAGCCTTGTAGGAACAATCTGAAAGGAATGTGGGCGCTTTGAGTTTCTTAACCTTTCACCGCTTTCCAGACCTTGCTGGCAACCATCACCCCCGCCAACACCACCGCGCCCGCGACAATCCCCGCCACCGCGTTCAGCAATGTCGGCACGATAAACCCGGCACCGCCGGCGCTGACGCTTTCGATCCAGTGATGAATCACCGGCACGCCGTGAGTCAGGATCCCGCCACCGACCAGGAACATCGCTGCCGTACCGATCACCGACAGGCTTTTCATCATGTAAGGCGCTGCGCGCAAAATGCCGCCCCCGATGCTTTTCGYCATCTGCCCAGGCTTTTGGGTCAGCCACAAACCGAGGTCGTCGAGTTTGACGATGCCGGCGACCAGGCCATAGACGCCGACGGTCATGACGATGGCAATCCCCGAGAGCACGATCACTTGCTGGGTCAGCGAGGCACCCGCCACGGTGCCCAACGTGATGGCGATGATTTCTGCCGACAGGATGAAGTCGGTGCGGACCGCGCCCTTGATCTTGTCCTGTTCGTAAGCCACCAGATCGACCGCCGGATCGGCAACAGCCTCGACCAGCTCTGCATGTTCAGCCTGATCCTCGGCCTTGCTGTGCAAAAATTTGTGGGCAAGTTTCTCGAAGCCTTCGAAACACAGGTACGCGCCGCCGACCATCAACAATGGGGTGACCAACCACGGAATAAATGCGCTGATGGCCAACGCTGACGGCACCAGGATCAGTTTGTTGCGAAACGAGCCCTTGGCAACCGCCCAAACCACCGGGATTTCCCGCTCGGCCCGCACGCCGCTGACCTGCTGGGCATTGAGCGCCAGATCGTCGCCCAGTACACCGGCGGTCTTCTTGGCGGCCATTTTGGTCATCAATGCCACATCGTCGAGCACAGCGGCGATGTCATCGATCAGCACCAGCAAACTGCTTCCTGCCATGAATCAGGTTTCCTTCTTGAATGAATGCTGCGCAGCATAGCGCGGCCGAGTGCCACACGGGGCATTCTTGAGCGGCGCGCGAGGCCGGTGATACCATGCGCAACCGCCAGAACAGGCAAGGAACCCCCTGGTTTATGAGCACTATCCGCGAGCGCAACAAAGAACTGATCCTGCGTGCCGCCAGTGAAGAATTTGCCGACAAGGGCTTCGCTGCGACCAAAACCAGCGACATCGCAGCCAAGGCGGGATTGCCCAAGCCCAACGTCTACTACTACTTCAAATCCAAGGAAAACCTCTACCGCGAGGTCCTGGAAAGTATCATCGAGCCGATTCTGCAGGCCTCGACACCGTTCAACCCTGAAGGTGTGCCCAGCGAAGTGCTGAGCGGCTACATCCGCTCGAAAATCCGCATCTCTCGCGACCTGCCTTTCGCTTCCAAGGTGTTCGCCAGCGAAATCATGCACGGCGCCCCGCACCTGAGCGCCGACCTGGTCGAACAACTCAACAGCCAGGCCAGACACAACATCGACTGCATCCAAACCTGGATCGACCGCGGCCAAATCGCCGCCATCGACCCTAACCACCTGATGTTCAGCATCTGGGCCGCAACCCAGACCTATGCCGACTTTGACTGGCAGATCACCGCCATCACCGGCAAAGCCAAACTGGATGAGGCCGATTATGAAGCAGCGGCGCAGACGATTATCCGGTTGGTGCTCAAGGGGTGTGAACCGGACTGACAGACCGGTTCAAAGCGAAAAGATCACCGGCCCATGCAGCAGTCGCGCGCTGGCGAAGATTGCGATCTTTGAGCCTAAACTTCACCGCCCATCATCCAGCGCAATGCCTGCGGGAGTGATGTTCTCCAGCCGTCCGGAAACGTGTGCCCGCCATCATGGGTAATGGATTTAACCTCGTTACCCTCACTGAATAACGCACGAAAATCGGCACTCATTTGCAAGTTGCCCGATCCTTCCATCTTCCCGTTGATCACAAACACCTTTTTGCCACGCGCCTTGCTCGTGGTCGGTGTCGGTTGCATACCGCCGGGTGACAGCAACAATGCGCCTGCGTAATCATCCGGATGTTGCGCCAACAACGCTCCGGCATGCTGTGAGCCTTGAGAAAAGCCCATCAGGTAAACATGTTTGCGGTCGATGCATTGCTGCACCGCCAGCTCCTTCAGACCGTTTTGTACCGCTTTATGCGTGCCCTCAAAACCCGGGCCGATCCAGCGGAAGCTGTCGACAGAATTGATCATTTCAGTGCCATTAATGCCCAAGATAATGGCACCGGTGTCCGCAAGTGGCTGGTAATCCTCATCGACTTCACCGTTCACGCCATACCCGTGCAACCAGACCACCACCGGCCGACACGCGGCGGGCACAGGAATAGTGGCGGAAGGATTGAGCACTGAAATCGCTCCGACCTTGCCTAGGGCAATTTTCTGATAGCGTTGCTGGGCATTGGCCAACACGTTCTTGTAGGTGGATGTCTGGCGCAGATCGGCAAAGTCCTCGTCGCTCGCCATCAGTGGACCGAACCACATGCCGCGGTCATCGGCTTCCTTCAAAAAGCGCTCCGCCAGCTTGTTGTCACCGCGACGGGCAAACAGCGCCGCCACCTGATAAGGCGCTATCAACTGCTCGGGTTCTTCGCGGCTCGCCGCCAGGTAAACAGCAATAGCCTGCAAGGTGTCGGTACCTTCCAGTTTTTCAGCCCGGGCCATTAGCTCTTCTGCATCTTCGGCGTTGAGCAACGCAGTGACGACAGGACTGAGCGCCTGGAAAGCGATTTCATCGGCGTCCAGCGCTTCGTCGGCGTGCAGAAAAGGGGGGCAGAGGGTCATGGTCGCAGCCAGGGTGATGCCAAACAGCGTCTTCACGCATATCTTCCTTGATACAAAAACGAGAGGGGCGGCAGTCTATAGAGGCCGCCCCGCTTCGTCACCAGCGTCCTGCCGGCAGTATCGATTTAATTCACATCAAGCCGTTACCCCAGCATCCGCCGTCAACCCCAACGCCTCGATCGCACTAATCGCGCACTGTTCATCAACATCCGACAGATCCYCGCTGATGCCGACCGCCCCCAGCACGTTCCCTGCCAGATCGCGAATCAGCACACCACCCGGTGCCGGCACGATGCTGCCCTGCCCCAGGCTGTTCAACGCCGCGATAAACGCCGGGCGTTGTTGTGCGTCCAGCGCCAGCAGACGCGAGCCTTTGCCCAGGGCAATGGCGCCCCAGGCCTTACCGATGGCGACCTGCGGGCGTAGCAGGCTGGCGCCGTCTTCGCGTTGCAGGGTGATCAGGTGCCCGCCGGCATCCAGTACTGCAATGGTCAATGGAGCTGCAGAGATTGCACGCCCGGCAGAGATGGCCTGATCGATCAGGTTGACTGCGACTTTCAAGGTTAAAGCGCTCATGGTGCCGTCCTCATTTTGTTTTTCGGAAAGCCGTTGGGCTGCGCCGTTGTGCCGCAGTCCGATGCAACAAATAGAACACAATGAATTATTTTTTTGTATACAATAATTATCGAAAAGCGCCACATGCGACGAAAAGCCACACGTTAAAGGGCTTCCGACGAATGAAACAGTCGCTTGAGAAAATGGATTGACCTGCGCCGTCCGCCGTGAATACACTCTGCGCAAAGCCACTTGTATACAATTACAAAACGTAAGAGGCACAAAACCATGAGCAAAATGAGAGCAATCGAAGCCGCCGTTCTGGTGATGCGCCGTGAAGGGGTTGATACCGCTTTTGGCATCCCGGGTGCTGCAATCAACCCGCTGTACTCCGCCCTGCAGAAGGTCGGTGGCATCGATCACGTCCTCGCTCGCCACGTTGAAGGCGCCTCGCACATGGCCGAGGGCTACACCCGCACCAAGGCCGGCAACATCGGCGTGTGCATCGGTACTTCCGGCCCTGCCGGTACCGACATGGTCACCGGGCTCTACAGCGCCTCGGCCGACTCGATTCCAATCCTTTGCATTACTGGCCAGGCACCCCGCGCCCGTATGCACAAGGAAGACTTCCAGGCTGTCGACATCACCACCATCGTCAAGCCAGTGACCAAGTGGGCAACCACCGTCATGGAACCGGGCCAGGTGCCTTATGCGTTCCAGAAAGCCTTCTACGAAATGCGCTCCGGCCGTCCAGGCCCGGTGCTGATCGACCTGCCGTTCGACGTGCAGATGGCCGAGATCGAATTCGACATCGACGCTTACCAGCCGCTGCCGTTGGCCAAGCCCACCGCTAACCGCGTGCAAATCGAGAAGGCCCTGGCCATGCTCGATCAGGCTGAACGCCCATTGCTGGTTGCCGGTGGCGGCATCATTAATGCGGACGCCAGCGAGTTGCTGGTCGAGTTCGCCGAACTGACCGGCATCCCTGTCATTCCAACCCTGATGGGCTGGGGCACCATCCCGGACGATCACCCGTTGATGGTGGGCATGGTCGGCCTGCAAACCTCGCACCGTTACGGCAACGCGACGATGCTCAAATCCGACCTGGTACTGGGCGTCGGCAACCGTTGGGCCAACCGCCACACCGGCTCGATCGACGTGTACACCGAAGGCCGCAAGTTCATTCACGTTGATATCGAACCGACGCAGATCGGCCGCGTGTTCAACCCGGACCTGGGCATCGTTTCTGACGCCGCAGCCGCGCTGACCGTGTTCATTGAAGTCGCTCGTGAATGGCAAGCCGCCGGCAAGCTGAAAAATCGCAGCGCCTGGCTGCAAGACTGCCAGCAGCGCAAAGCCAGCCTGCAGCGCAAGACTCACTTCGACAACGTGCCGGTCAAGCCGCAGCGCGTCTACGAAGAAATGAACCAGGTGTTCGGCAAAGACACCTGCTACGTCAGCACCATTGGCCTGTCCCAGATTGCCGGCGCGCAGTTCCTGCACGTCTACAAGCCGCGTCACTGGATCAACTGCGGTCAGGCAGGTCCCTTGGGCTGGACCATTCCGGCGGCACTGGGTGTGGTCAAGGCGGATCCGACCCGTAAGGTCGTGGCGCTGTCAGGCGACTATGATTTCCAGTTCATGATCGAAGAGCTGGCAGTCGGCGCGCAGTTCAAACTGCCGTACATCCATGTTGTGGTAAACAACTCGTACCTGGGGCTGATTCGTCAGGCTCAGCGCGGTTTCGACATGGACTACTGCGTGCAGCTGTCCTTCGATAACCTGAACGCTCCGGAACTCAACGGTTACGGTGTCGATCACGTCGCAGTGGCCGAAGGCCTGGGCTGCAAGGCATTGCGCGTGTTTGAACCAAGCCAGATCCAGCCTGCCCTGCGCAAGGCTCAGGAACTGATCGAAGAGTTCAAGGTGCCGGTGATTGTCGAGATTATTCTGGAGCGCGTGACCAACATTTCCATGGGCACCGAGATCAACGCCGTCAACGAATTCGAAGACCTGGCGCTGGTCGGCAACGATGCGCCAACGGCGATTTCGTTGCTTGATTAAGAAGACCTGATACCTGTAGCAGCTGCCGAGGCACGAGGCTGCGTTGCGTGTCCGCAGGACCGCCCTCGGGGGCCGCTTCGCAGCCCAACGCAGCCTCGTGCCTCGGCAGCTGCTACAGGCAACTATTTTTACAGGAGACCACCATGCCGCGTTTCGCAGCCAACCTGTCCATGCTGTTCACAGAGCAAGATTTTCTTGCCCGTTTCGAAGCGGCCGCCAAGGCCGGCTTCAGTGGTGTCGAATACCTGTTCCCGTATGACTTCAGCTCCGCCGAGATCAAGGCCAAGCTGGATGCCAACGGTATGACCCAAGTGCTGTTCAACCTGCCAGCCGGTGACTGGGCCAAGGGCGAACGCGGTATCGCGTGCCTGCCGGATCGGGTTGAAGAGTTCCGCGCCGGTGTCGACCTCGCCATTGCTTACGCGCAAGTGCTGGGCAACACCCAGGTCAACTGCCTGGCCGGTATTCGCCCACAAGGCGTGGACGATGCCACCGTGGAAAAAACCTTCGTCGCCAACCTCAAATACGCAGCAGACAAGCTGCAAGCGGTGGGCATCAAACTGGTGATGGAAGCGATCAACACTCGCGACATCCCGGGTTTCTACCTGAACAACACCGCGCAAGCCCTGTCGATTCGCGAACAGGTCGGCAGCGCCAATCTGTTCCTGCAATACGACATCTACCACATGCAAATCATGGAGGGTGACCYGGCCCGCACCATGGCCACGCACCTGGGCGAAATCAACCACATCCAGTTGGCCGACAACCCTGGGCGCAACGAACCGGGCACCGGTGAAATCAACTACCGCTTCCTGTTCGAACACCTTGACCGCATCGGTTATCAGGGTTGGGTGGGTTGCGAATACAAGCCGCTGACCACCACTGAAGCGGGCCTGGGCTGGCTGAAAACCCATAACGCGATCTGACACCGATCCCTGTAGGAGTGAGCCTGCTCGCGATGAAATCACCTTGGTACACCTGATGTACCGCAGCGGCTGAATCGCGAGCAGGCTCACTCCTACAAAAAGCTACGCCCCCTATTTGCTTGAGCAAGACAAAAACAAGAGGATTTTCTCATGGCTAAAATCGGATTTATCGGCACCGGCATCATGGGCCACCCAATGGCGTTGAACCTGCAGAAAGCCGGCCACAGCCTGTTCCTGTCGGCGCACCACGACGCTGCCCCTGCCGACTTGGTTGCTGGCGGCGCCGTTGCTCTGGCGAACCCGAAAGAAGTCGCACAAGAAGCCGAATTCATCATCGTCATGGTGCCGGATACCCCCCAGGTCGATGACGTGCTGTTCCGCGCCGACGGCGTTGCAGCCGGTGTTGGCAAAGGCAAAGTCGTCATCGACATGAGCTCGATCTCGCCTACTGCCACCAAGGCTTTCGCCGCCAAAATCAATGAAAAAGGCGCCCAGTACCTCGACGCACCGGTGTCCGGCGGTGAAGTCGGCGCCAAGGCGGCGAGCCTGAGCATCATGGTCGGCGGCGATGCCGATGCTTTCGAACGCGCCCTGCCGCTGTTCCAGGCCATGGGCAAGAACATCACCCTGGTCGGTGGCAACGGCGACGGTCAAACCGCGAAAGTGGCGAACCAGATCATCGTGGCGCTGAACATTCAGGCGGTGGCTGAAGCCCTGCTGTTCGCTTCGAAGAACGGTGCTGATCCAGCCAAGGTGCGTGAAGCACTGATGGGCGGTTTCGCCTCCTCGAAGATCCTCGAAGTACACGGCGAGCGCATGATCAAAGGCACCTTCGATCCGGGTTTCCGCATCAGCCTGCACCAGAAGGACCTGAACCTGGCCCTGCAAGGGGCCAAGGAACTGAACATCAACCTGCCGAACACCGCCAACACCCAGCAAGTGTTCAGCACCTGCGCAGCCATTGGTGGCAGCAATTGGGACCACTCGGCGCTGATCAAGGGCCTGGAGCACATGGCGAATTTCTCGATTCGCGATAAGTAAGCCCTGCGCTACAGAGGGCCTGACTGGCCCTCTGTAGGAGCAAGGCTTGCCCGCGATGGAATCGCCTCGGTGCAGCAGAAACACCTCAGCGTCTGCATCGCGGGCAAGCCTTGCTCCTACAGGGATCGTGCACGTTCGATAACCCCAATAACAAGAATTCCGGGAGCCCGCCATGTCGGTCGATCCGCAACAATTCCTGCGCGAGCTGTTTGCCACAGCCATCGACGCCGCCCACCCACAGCAAGTCCTCGAAGCCCATTTGCCCAAAGACCGTAGCGGTCGGGTGATCGTCATCGGCGCCGGCAAAGCCGCGGCCGCCATGGCCCAGGTGGTCGAGCGTTGCTGGCAGGGTGAAGTCTGCGGTCTGGTGGTGACCCGTTACGGTCACGGTGCCCCGTGCGAAAAAATCGAAGTGGTCGAAGCGGCCCACCCAGTGCCGGACGCTGCCGGTCAGGCCGTTGCCAAACGGGTCTTTGAACTGGTCAGCAACCTGACCGAAGACGACCGCGTGATCTTCCTGCTTTCGGGCGGCGGCTCTGCCCTGCTGGCATTGCCGGCGGCCGGCATCACCCTTGCCGACAAGCAATCAATCAACAAAGCCCTGCTCAAATCCGGCGCGACCATCGGCGAGATGAACTGCGTGCGCAAGCACCTCTCGGCGATCAAGGGTGGCCGTCTCGGCAAAGCCTGCTGGCCTGCCACTGTTTATACCTATGCGATTTCCGATGTACCGGGCGACCTCGCCACGGTCATCGCCTCCGGTCCGACCGTGGCCGACCCAAGTACCTCTGCCGAAGCACTGGCGATCCTCAAGCGCTACGACATTGACGTTTCGGTCTCTGTGCGCAACTGGCTGCAAAGCCCGGAATCGGAGACGGTCAAACCCGGCGACCCGAGCCTGGCCCGCAGCCACTTCCAGTTGATCGCCCGCCCACAGCAATCGCTTGAAGCGGCCGCCGTGAAAGCGCGGCAGGCCGGTTTCAGCCCGCTGATCCTCGGTGATCTGGAAGGCGAATCCCGTGAAGTGGCCAAGGTTCACGCCGGCATTGCGCGGCAAGTGGTCCTGCACGGCCAGCCACTGGCGGCGCCATGTGTGATTTTGTCGGGCGGTGAAACCACCGTGACCGTGCGCGGCAATGGCCGTGGCGGGCGCAACGCCGAATTCCTGCTGAGCCTGACCGACAGCCTCAAAGGCCTGCCCGGTGTGTATGCCCTGGCCGGTGACACCGACGGCATCGATGGCTCCGAAGACAACGCCGGCGCCCTCATGACCCCGGACAGCTACGCCCGTGCCACGGCGCTGGGCCTGAGCGCCAGCGACGAGTTGGACAACAACAATGGCTACGGTTATTTCGAGGCACTGGACGCCCTGATCGTCACTGAGCCGACCCGCACCAACGTCAACGACTTCCGCGCCATCCTGATTCTCGAGAACCCAAAAAATGACGCCTGACAAGAAGGTTAAAATCCTCGCCACCCTCGGCCCCGCCACCGACGGGATCGACGACATTCGCGAACTGGTGCAGGCCGGGGTCAACATTTTCCGCCTGAACTTCAGCCACGGCGATCACGCCGACCACGCACAGCGCTACCAGTGGATTCGTGAAGTCGAGCGCCAGCTTAATTATCCGCTGGGTATTCTGATGGACCTGCAAGGCCCGAAACTGCGGGTCGGCAAGTTTGCCGAGGGCAAGGTGCAACTGCATCGCGGTCAGGCCCTGCGACTGGACCTGGACCCGACGCCAGGGAACGAGCGCCGCGTTAATCTGCCTCACCCGGAAATCATCGCGGCGCTGGAGCCGGGCATGGACTTGCTGCTGGACGACGGCAAGCTGCGTTTGCGAGTGGTCACCAAGTACTCCGACGCCATCGACACCACCGTGTTGAATGGCGGCGAACTGTCGGACCGCAAAGGCGTGAACGTGCCGCAAGCGGTGCTGGAACTAAGCCCGCTGACCGCCAAGGATCGCCGCGACTTGAGCTTCGGTCTGGAGTTGGGTGTGGACTGGGTCGCGCTATCGTTTGTGCAACGTCCGCAAGACATTCGCGAAGCCCGCGAACTGATCGGCGACAAGGCCTTTTTGATGGCCAAGATCGAGAAGCCATCGGCCGTGACGCAACTGCGGGAAATCGCCGAGTTGAGCGACGCGATCATGGTGGCGCGTGGCGACCTCGGCGTGGAAGTGCCCGCCGAAAGCGTGCCGCAGATTCAGAAAAACATCATCACCCTCTGCCGCGAGCTAGGCAAACCGGTGGTGGTGGCCACGCAGATGCTGGAGTCGATGCGCTTCTCCCCGGCCCCGACCCGGGCCGAGGTTACCGACGTGGCCAACGCCGTGGCCGAAGGTGCGGATGCGGTGATGCTGTCGGCGGAAACCGCCTCCGGCGAGTACCCGCTGGAAGCCGTGCAGATGATGAGCAAGATCATCCGCCAGGTGGAAAACGGCCCGGACTATCAGGCACAACTTGACGTGAGCCGACCGAAAGCCGAGGCGACGGTGTCCGATGCGATCAGCTGCGCGATTCGTCGCATCAGCAACGTGCTGCCGGTGGCCGTGCTGGTGAACTACAGCGAGTCCGGCACCTCGAGCTTGCGTGCGGCGCGGGAACGGCCGACGGTGCCGATCCTCAACCTGACACCGAACCTGCAAACCGCGCGCCGCTTGACCGTGGCGTGGGGCGTGCATTCGGTGGTCAATGACCGACTGCGGCAAGTGGATGAAGTGTGCTCGACGGCGCTGGAAATCGCCCAGGCACAGGGCATGGCCAAGCGTGGCGATACATTATTGATCACGGCAGGTGTGCCGTTTGGGCAGCCGGGATCGACTAACTCACTGCGTATCGAGACATTGATTTAGCGCCTATCCGGCCTCATCGCGAGCAAGCTCGGCTCCTACGGTTCGTTGAGGACCTGTAGGAGCCGAGCTTGCTCGCGATGCAGGCGACACGGTCCCACTGACACACTGAACTAAAATGCCTGCCCACCATTTCAACACCCACTGTCCCGACTGGGCCGAAGCGTTGCTCAACGGCTTCAGTCAGATCTTCCTCCAGCGCAATCCGCTGTGCGGCCTGCTGTGCCTGTTGGCGATTCTGTTTACCGCGCCGACGTTGCTCGGCGGTGCGCTGCTGGGCGGTGTCGCCGGTTTGCTCACTGCGCAACGCCGCAACTATGCCAAGGCTGATCGTCAGGCCGGGTTGTTCAGCTACAACGGCGTTCTGCTCGGTCTGTTGCTGAGTTTGTATTTCCCTTGGTCGGCGATGATGCCACCGCTAATTCTGGCCGCCGGCGGTCTGAGCGCGATGATCACCCAGCAGTGGCTCAAGCGCGTCCGGGTCAGCCAATGCCTGCCGGCCTACACGGCGCCCTTCGTCGGGCTGGGCTGGTTGCTGCTGTGCTTCGCCACGCCCTCGACAACGGCGCATTTGATCGAAATCAACACGCTGAACATGCTCGCCGCCCCCTTCAAAGGCGTGGGTCAGGTGATGTTCCTCGGCCATCCACTGGCCGGTGCGATGATTGCCGTCGGTTTGCTGATCGCAGATCGCCGTGCATTCTGCTGGGCGTTGTTGGCGTCTGTCGCGGGCATGGGCTGGAGTATGTTGCACCACGACTTCTACAGCGCATTGCTCGGTCTCGGGAGCTATAACGCCGTACTCGCCGCCCTCGCCTTCAGCTCACAGCGTCGCCAACCGTGGCTGCCGTTGGTGGGCATCGGCCTGGCGCTGTTACTGACGCCGGTGTTTGCCGCCATCGGCCTGCCCACGCTGACCGCGCCGTTCATTCTCGCAGGCTGGTTGATCCGCACGGTTGTGCAGATGCTCGGCAAAGCCACGGTCGAAAGCGCGCCTTGCGTTCCCGGGGAGAATCAACCTAGGCTGCGCTGATTAGCGGCCAAGGCGATTTGAATGAACAGCAACGACACGTGGCGCAATCGCCTTTACGTGATTATTTTCCAGACCGACACCGTCGCCGGACGGCGCTTCGACTCAAGCCTGCTGCTGATTATTTTCGCCAGCTTGGTGGTGGTGATCCTCGACAGCATCGATGACGTTCATCAGAACTACGCCGGCCTGCTGGCGGCCATCGAGTGGGGCTTCACGGTGATTTTCCTGGGCGAGTACTTCCTGCGCCTGTATTGCTCGCCCAAACCCATGCGTTACGCGTTCAGTTTTTACGGCCTGGTGGATCTGCTGGCCATCGTGCCGGGCATCCTCGCGCTGTATTACAGCGACGCCCAGTACTTGCTGATCATTCGGGTGATCCGGATGCTGCGCATCTTCCGCGTGCTCAAGCTCGGTCCCTACCTCAAGCAAGCCCATTACTTGCTCGATGCCCTGCGCGGCAGCAAGCAGAAAATCCTCGTGTTCCTCCTCAGCGTCTGCACCCTGGTCACGGTGTTCGGCACCCTGATGTATGTGGTTGAAGGCCCGCAACATGGCTTCACCAGCATTCCCAAAGGCATCTACTGGGCGATCGTGACGCTGACCACCGTCGGCTATGGTGACATCGTGCCCAAGACCGCGTTGGGCCAGGTGATTTCGTCGATGGTGATGATCACCGGTTACTCGATCATCGCCGTACCCACCGGGATCTTCACCGCCGAACTGGCCACGGCCATGCGCGGTGGCCAGTTGCATCACGATTGCCCGGTGTGTACCAAAGACAACCATGAACAGGAAGCATCGTTCTGCTCTCGCTGCGGCAATGCGCTGTTCAAAAAACAGGAATAAGCAAAGAGCTTTTTAATCTTTAAGGCTCTATGCGAGCCCAGTTATAGTCGCTGGCAAATTGCCTCAATTTAAATAGAACAAGGACTGCGCAGTGAAAAAACTCTTTGGCGCCTCACTTCTGGCCGCTGGCCTGGCACTGACCAGCATGGCCCAGGCCGCACCGACCCTGCTCAACGTTTCTTACGACGTGATGCGCGATTTCTACAAGGACTACAACACTGCCTTCCAGAAACACTGGCAAGCCGAACACAACGAAAACATCACCCTGCAAATGTCCTTCGGCGGCTCCAGCAAACAAGCGCGCTCAGTCATCGACGGCTTGCCGGCTGATGTCATCACCATGAACATGGCCACCGACATCAACGCCCTGGCAGACAACGGCAAACTGGTGCCGGAGAACTGGGTCACGCGCCTGCCGAACAACAGTGCGCCGTTTACTTCCGCCACGGTGTTCATCGTCCGTAAAGGCAACCCGAAAGCCCTGAAAGACTGGCCTGACCTGCTCAAGGACGGCGTTCAGGTGATCGTGCCCAACCCGAAAACCTCGGGCAATGGCCGCTACACCTACTTGTCCGCCTGGGGTTATGTGCTGAAGAACGGCGGTGACGAGAACAAGGCCAAGGAGTTCGTCGGCAAGCTGTTCAAGCAAGCACCGGTGCTGGACACCGGCGGTCGTGCCGCTACCACAACGTTCATGACCAACCAGATCGGCGACGTCCTGGTGACCTTCGAGAACGAAGCGGAAATGATTGCCCGCGAGTTTGGTCGCGACCAGTTTGAAGTGATCTACCCAAGCGTTTCCGCCGAAGCCGAGCCACCGGTGTCGGTGGTCGACAAAACCGTCGACAAGAAAGGCACCCGTGCCGCCGCCGAGGAATACCTGAAGTACCTGTGGTCGCCGGAAGGCCAGGAAATTGCGGCAGCCAATTACCTGCGCCCGCGTGACCCGGCGGTGCTGGCCAAGTACACCGATCGCTTCCCGAAAGTGGACTTCCTGTCGGTGGAGAAGACCTTCGGTGACTGGCGCACCGTGCAGAAGACTCACTTCAATGATGGCGGGATTTTCGATCAGATTTACACCGGTCAGTAATCGCTGAGCGGCCATGAAAAAGGCGACCTTTGCAGGTCGCCTTTTTTGTGGGTTTCAGCGGTTACAGTTTCCTTGTACGACGTCAATCCTGTGGGAGCGGGCTTGCCCGCGATGGCGGTTTATCAGTCACATCAATGCTGAATGTAGCGCCTTCTTCGCGGGCAAGCCCGCTCCCACAAGGATTTCGCCAAGCCCTTACATCGGCGGCGTCACACCCTCCTTACCCGCAGAAATCGACTGAGCCGTCAGCGTCCCGTCCGCACTCTGTGTCACAAATGTCACGATCTTCACCCCCACTTTCAACAAGCTGCGATCCCCCGGCATCAGGTTCACAATCGGCACGTCCTCCGGCACCAGAATCTTCTGCTGGCCGCCCTTGTAGTTGACCGTCAAGACCCGGCCGTTGCTGACCACCAGATCGCCGACGCTGCCGTTGGTCATGCTGCTGCCCTTGACCAGGTCGAACGGTCGATGCCCGTCGCCGCTACCCGCCAGTTCCGGTGGGAAGACATGGACTTCCAACGCCTTGAGAGTGCCATCCTCCTGAGGAATAGCCGCCGAGCCGATGTAGCTGCCCGGTTTGATGTCGTCGATATTGGCCAACGTGACAGCGCGGACTTTGGTATCCGGGGTCAGGTTGATCACGACGTTTTCGCCGCTGTTGACGTGAACCTTCAACACATCAGGGCTGACCCCGGTGATTTCGCCACGAACACCGATACGCAATCCCGGCGCGTCGGCGGCCTGGGCCAGGCCTGTGGTGAACAATGTGATCAGTGTCAGGGCCGAAGCGCCGCGAATCAGGTGACGGAACATCGTATTCATGGAAGTACCTTGCGGTGATGAAACGTGAGAGAGAACATAAGCACGCTATCGAACAGGATGTAAGTGAATGTATCATCGGACCTGATTATTTGGACGCAAGGTGCATGGGCCAACTGCACATGCCGGTGCCACTCATTCCGCAATGGAATGATTACTATCACTTCAATCCCACTTCCGCCGTCCCGGCTTGCCGCTTAGCCTTCGCGCATTCCCTTCTGTTCAGCGAGACACGTTATGAATCCAGCGACGCCGGCGCCTCACGGTGCCACGACAATGACCAAAGGCATGGTGCTGCTCTTCGCCTTCTGTTGCGGCGCCATTGTGGCCAACCTCTACTATGCCCAACCGATCATCGGCCTGATCGCGCCAGACATCGGCCTGACCAACACCATGGCCAGCCTGATTGTTTCACTGACGCAGATTGGCTACGCGCTTGGGCTTTTCTTCCTCGTGCCCCTGGGCGATTTGCTGGAAAACCGCCGACTGATGATCATCACCACCGTGGTGGCGATTGCGAGTTTACTGGGCGCCGCGTTCACCGATCAGCCCAATGTGTTTTTACTGATTTCGTTGCTGGTGGGCTTCAGCTCGGTGTCGGTGCAAATCCTGATTCCACTGGCCGCGCACCTGGCTCCGGAAGAGTCGCGTGGCCGCGTGGTCGGCGGGATCATGGGCGGGTTGCTGCTGGGGATTCTCCTGGCTCGCCCGGTGTCCAGCGTGGTGGCTGACTATTTCGGCTGGCGCGCGATGTTTGTGATAGCAGCGGTGTTGATGGCGGCGATCAGCATCGTGCTGGCGCTGACCATACCCAAGCGCCAGCCTGATCACAGTGCGTCTTATGGGCAATTGCTGGGTTCGCTGTGGACATTGCTGCGCCAACAACCGGTATTGCGTCAGCGTGCGTTTTATCAAGGCTGCATGTTCGCGACCTTCAGCCTGTTCTGGACCGCCGTGCCGCTGGAGTTGGCGCGCAATCACGGCCTGTCGCAAACCCAGATCGCGATCTTCGCCCTCGTCGGCGCCATCGGCGCTATCGCGGCGCCCATCGCCGGGCGCCTGGCGGATGCCGGCCACACGCGCATCGCCTCGCTGCTGGCCCTGCTATTCGCCAGCCTGAGCTTTCTGCCGGCATTCATCCATCCGCTCTATAGCGTCATTGGCCTGGCCGTGACCGGCGTGGTCCTCGACTTCTGTGTGCAGATGAACATGGTGCTCGGCCAACGCGCGGTCTACGCCCTCGACGCCAAAAGCCGCAGCCGCCTGAATGCGCTGTACATGACCAGCATCTTCATCGGCGGCGCCTTCGGCTCTTCGGTGGCCAGCGCCGTGTACGAGCACGGTGGCTGGTTGTGGATCGTGATAGTCGGCAGCGCGTTTCCGCTGTTGGCGTTGCTGCGGTTCTTGGGTGTTTCGCAGAAGGGCTCGCTGGCGACGGCTTAAGTGTTCAAAAACAACTTCGCAATGCCGGCCGGAGCAAGATCCGGTCGGTGTTCCGACAAATGTGACGTATCCGCCGGGGGTGTCAGAAATTTTGTGTTCGGGCATAACATGAGTAAGAGGTGCATGTATGCCAACCAAGAAGAAACCCGCGTTGCGAGAGCTGCCGAAAATCCCGAAAGAGCTGCTCGAGCAATTCACTGATGGACCGATGACAGCGGAAGCCATTGAGGACGCCTCTGCGGCGTTCAAGAAGGCTTTGATCGAGCGAGCCCTGAGTGCTGAGCTCGGCCACCACCTGGGCTATCCGC